>CANHUF010000095.1 GCA_947463715.1 Sphingobacteriales bacterium | reverse complement strand
GCTTCTCACAATTTTGGAAAGTGGATAGCGGGTATCACCAGGCTGATTGATGACAAACATGATGCCCAGGTCGCCTTTCACATTGGGTGCTACAGGAGCAGCGCCATTCAATGCGAATTTGGTTCTGTAGGATTTCCAGAATCTGGAATCATTGACCATGTCATACAACCTATATGTATAATAGGTTGTGGCAAGGCGGCTGAATGGCCTGTCTCCTGTGATATCTCTGGCCATCTGGTCCTGCACGTCATACCTTGAAACAAAATAAAGGTGCTGGGTATTTCCTGTTCCCCTGTTTGTATTCAGGTCGTTGGTCATTTGTGCAGAAAGTATTAGCTCTGGATTTCTTTCATTTGCAGAATTTGGTCCTCTGTAGTCCCATATAGCTCCAAAATCAGCAGCGAGGGGATGGCCTGCAATTACCTGGTCTGCAAGTGTCACCGCTGCAGTAAGATCAGCAGAAAGTGTGGATGAATTCCAGGCACTGTTGATTTCACTTGCCCTGAATAAATATGCTTTTGCCAGGAAATGGTTGGCTGCATTCTTAGTAATTTTTGCTGGAGCACCTGAAGTAGGCAACAAATCTTTCGCCTTCAAAAGGTCAGCAATAATCTGGGCATAGACATCCTTTGCAGGTGTTCTGGTGAAATCAAGCTTTACTGTAGAAAGCGGTTCAAGTTGCAGGGGCACAGCTCCATACTGAGATACCAATCTGAAATAGGAGTAAGCTCTGATGAAATATCCTTCTCCCAGGGCAGTGCTCTTGATAGCTGCTGAGGTGGAAGTACTCTTAGTAGCATTATCAATGAGCAAATTGGCATTACCAATAGTTTTATAAAGCTCATCCCACTGGAAGTTTGAAGCAGCGGTATTGCCGTTTACAACCGTTACAATCGAATTGAATGTCTGGTCATAATTGTTCCAAGGAGAATTTGAGGGGTCACCTCCAATTCTGAACTCATCAGTTCCATAGTTGGTAGCACAGTAAAACCACTCACCATTGGTAGGTACACTGAAAGCCTGGTAATAAGCTCCTGCAGCAAGTTGTAAAATACCCTGATCAGTTTTGGCAAATTCCGTACTCCTGTCGGTCTTCAGGGTTTCTTTCAGGAAATCCTTTTGGCAGGACGGCTCAGCAATTATTACTAATGCAATAACCGCGAGTTTCGTAAGATTCAAATATTTTTTCATAATCATAAAAATTAAAAAGATGCATTAACACCAATAGTATAACCTCTGTTCCAGGTGTTGCCCACCACATCCATATCCATAAATTTGATTTTGGATGTTAGCATACCCGGATTTTGAATCTGTAGGAACACCCTGAGGTCAGACATGCCTAGTTTGGCAACATTGCTGCCCTTCACATTGTATGACATGGATATATTCCTGATTTTCAGGAAGTCAGCATTGAGGTATCCGAGCGCAGGGAAGAAAGCATCACCCGCAGCACCACCAGCATTGAAGATGGGCTTTTGGAATTCTGCATTGGTATTGTTCTCCGTATAATAATTGATGACCCTGTTCACACTTCTTGCAGCCTGTACTTCACCACCATAGTTGTATTTGTAGTTCAGACGGCCATAAATGAATATGTCAAATGTGAAGTTTTTGTATGACACAGAATTGGTCATGCCCACTACCCAGCGTGGTCTTGTCCAGCCAATGATCTGACGATCATTATTCGGGTCAATCTTGTTGTCACCATTCAGATCTTGCACCCTAACATTTCCCGGAGTAAAAGTATTTCCGTTAGCATTGAACAACTTGTACTGGTCAATATCACCTTTCTGCCAGAGTCCGAGTGCTTTGTAGCCATAAATGACACCAATAGGCTGTCCGATGAACCAGTTGTTGGCAATGTCATTTTGTTTGCCATTGGACAAACTCACGATTTCATCTTTCTGCCAGGAAGCATTGAGCGTTGTAGACCAGGTAAAGTTTTGCTTTTTGATGTTAACAGTAGTCAGGCTCATGTCAATACCACGGTTGGCAGTTTCACCTATATTAGCAAAAGTGGTCGTGAATCCTGTAACTGAAGGGATACTCCTTTGCATGATCAGGTCTGTTGTCCTTGACCTGTACACATCAACAGTACCGGATAATCTGCGATCAAACAGCTGGAAATCAACACCAAGGTTATACTGTGTGGTTTTTTCCCATCCGAGTTCTTCGTTAGCCAGCTGTGGATTCAGGATAGCACCTGTAGTATTACCATTGTTGACAGGATAGAAAAGAGCCAGAACAGTTCCCTGAGTTGAATAAGGTGCCACAGCTGAGTTTCCAGTTACACCGGCACCAATTCTGAGCTTAAGGTCGTTCACCCAGGAAACATTATCCATGAATTTCTCCTGATTGATCCTCCAGGCAATGGCAGCTGACGGGAACAGAGAATATTTATAGCCGTCTGCCAACTGTGATGCACCATCCTGACGAGCAGAAACTGTGAGCAGATACCTGTCTTTAAAGCTATAGTTGAGCCTGGCCATATAAGATAGCAATTGTGTTTCTACGAGATTGGAAGCTGTTGTGAGCTGACCGGTTACAACACCACTTGTCAGGGCATTCCAGCGTTGGCTTTCCAGTGGAACACCATTACCTGTAACACTTTGTCCGCTCAGTCTATAGGCTGTCTGGCTCTGCAGCAAAGTTAATCCAAACGTATGTTCACCTACTGACCTGTCATAGTACAGGAGGTTATCCAGCGTGTAGGAAAACCTCCTTTCATTGTTAACAGATGCCCAGCTGGTGCTGCCTCCGTTGGCAACAGAACGGGAATCAATGTATGCACCATTTTCAAACTGGGAGATATCCGGACCAAAGTTCATCCTGTATTTCAGGCCTTTCAGAACCGGAACAATTGAACCCAGGTTAAGCTGAGTATAAATGCTTCCGAAGGTCCTCAGGGTTGTTCTTGAATCCATATTGTATTTCCACTCATCAGCTACATTTTTGACGGCCACATCTCCACCTGGGAAAAGAATCCTTTCACCATTCGCATCATAAGGCAATGCATAAGGGAAAATGGATCTGGCTGATTCGTATAAACCTCCGGCGGGACTACCAATTGTAGAAACACCTCTTCCGGATTGTCCGAATTGCTGCAAGTTATAGTTTACATTCAGACTGCTTCCTAGAGAAAACCAGCTGGTAGCGTTGAAATCGAGGTTTACCTTGGCTGTGTAGCGGTCAAAGGATTGACCTTTTATGGTACCCATATTGTTCAGGTAGCCAATCGAGGCATAAGCTTTTAGCTTATCTGTTCCTCCACTCACACTCAACAGGTTATCTGATGTAATGGAGTTTTGTTTTACAATGGCGCCCCAATCTGTTGTGGCTACTTTTGAACCATCCCAGGTTCCGGAAGCCCAGCCTTTTTCAATGTTAGCCCAGGCGGTCGGGTCACTGGTTGCATTAAAAAACGCCCTGTCAGTGGCTATTGTGGGCTGATCACCTCTTGGGAAAGTGCTCACACCAGTTGTTTGATTCAACCCGGCATAATAATAAGCCCACCTTCTGTAAGTAATGTAGTCAGCCGCATTGAACATTTCCCTGCTGTCGTTCAGGGTCTCTGAAGTGATGTTTGAGTTGAAGTTTACCACTATTTTACCGGATTTACCCTGCTTGGTGGTAACGATAATAACTCCATTGGCTCCTCTGGATCCGAAAATCGCAGTAGCAGAAGCGTCCTTCAATACGTCAATCGACTCAATATCCTGTGGATTGAGGTTGTCGATGCCTCCTGTTGTAAGCGGAATACCATCAACCACAAACAGGGGAGAGTTGGATGCAGTCAGTGAACGGACACCCCTGATGTTGATGGAACCGACTGTACCGGGTCTTTCATTGGAAGAGATATCCACACCCGCAACCTTACCCTGCATTGCCTGAACTGCATTGTTTACAGGCCTTGATTTGATGTCTTTTGAACCGATACCTGCTACGGCTCCAGTAACATCCTTTCTCTTTACAGTGGCATAACCTACAACCACTACCTCATCCAGCCCCTTGGTGTCTATAGCCAGGGAAATGGAAAGATTGCTGCTGGACTCTGTGTAGGTAACTGTTTGGCTGGAATAGCCAGTAAAGGAAATGCTCAGTGTACCTTTGTCTTTTACATTAATACTGAACTTTCCTGATGCGTCAGTCAAAACAGAAGTGTTGGACTTCTTGTCTTCAATGACAACGCCCTGAAGTGGTTCCTTTTGTTCATTGGTGATAACACCTTCCAACTTGCGGCCTGATGCCTGCTGTCCCTGAACTGCCTGCATCAGAAAGCAGACAAACAAGGCGGCAATGCCTACCCGAAGTTTCTTGAATTTTGTTTGATTCATGTCAGTGATTTTGTTGAATTTTAAGTTTGGGTCTTTAAAATTTTTATGTCAATTTCAGTTATTTTTAAGTATGGAGACTGTTTAAGAAAAAAAATCTACGCAATCGTTCCCATTTGGAATTTTATTCAACAAATGTTCGTTTTATTGAATAAAATCTTTCAGATAGTGCAGGATGGTTCTCCAATTAAATTTTTTTAAATTGTATGACATTAATTCTGTTTATGAAGTCTAAAAAATTTCTCATTGTATTGTCATTTTTTTCAGTGCAACTCATTGCTCAGGAAAAAGATGATGTAAATACGCCACTTCATCTGCTGCCTGCTAATTATCCTACCCCTTACAAATCTCCGGATAGGGATCTCATAAAAGGTACACTTGATAAAGTATTCAATTACATTAACCTTGCAACTCCACCTGTTCTTATTAATAAAATTAATGGTCAAGTTGTAACATCAAAAGATGATATTAATCCTGATGTTATTCTTCAGAAAGGTACCTTCAGGATCACCAGCTATGAATGGGGTGTTGTGTACAGTGCACTCATCAATGCTTTCAAACAGACAGGAGATTCTACTTACATTCAATATGTGCGAGACAGGCATGAATTCATTGCTCAGTGGTCGCCTGTTTTTCGTGATTTGCTCAAGAAAGGCATACTTTCCCTCAAAGATGATTTTCCACTTCGGCAACCTGTGACACCTCATGCCCTCGACGACGGGGGAGCAGTTGCAGCATCCATGATCCGTTCTCAGCAGCTGGGAATCAGTAGGGGATTGAGGCCGCAAATCGACTTTTACCTGGATTATATTTCTAATAAGGAGTTCAGGTTTGCAGACAATACCATTGCCCGAAACAGGCCACTTGAAAACACACTTTGGCTTGATGATCTTTATATGGCCCTGCCTGCACTCATGCAGATGGGTAAGCTAACGGGAAAAACTGCTTATTTCGATGATGCACTCTTTCAGCTGGAATCCTACGCTTCCAAAATGTTTGTAGCAGAAAAAGGATTATTCATGCACGGATGGGTAAAAGATATGTCAACTCATCCGGCTTTTCACTGGGCGAGGGCTAATGGTTGGGCTCTTCTCACCATGACGGAAATTCTTGATGCGTTGCCCACTAACCATCCCAAGAGAAATTTTGTTCTTACATTGTTCCGCAAACATTTGGAAGGCCTGGTGAAATTGCAGGATGGATCCGGCTTCTGGCATCAGCTGCTAGATAAACCTGATTCTTACCTTGAAACCTCTGCTACGGCAATTTATACTTATTGTATAGCTAAGGGTTGCAATGAAGGTTGGCTGGATAAACTGTCCTTTGCTCCCGCTGCAGCATTAGGCTGGAATGCGGTTTCTACTAAGGTGAATGCAAGCGGACAAGTAGAAGGTACCTGTGTAGGAACAGGAATGGCCTTCGATCCTGCATTTTATTACCACAGACCGGTCAGCAAATTCGCAGCGCATGGGTATGGTCCGGTTATTTATGCTGCTTCTGAAATGTACAGGCTTCTCGGTAAGGGTGAATTTAAAATAAATGACAGTGCTCTGATTTTCTATCCGAATAAATAGAAGTGTTCTAAAAATCCGTGATTTGGTCAGCGATTTTTAAAATATCCTGCCCCTGCATCCTGCCATATTTTTTATTGAATGCATAAAAAAGGCTGAGGTTCCATGCCAGGTTTTGACTGCCCTGAATATTGGTTCTGATCTCCTTATTGATTGTTGATTGAAGCAGAAACGGGTGTTTTGTACTCGAAATCCCAATGGTGTGGGTATAATAAATGCCATCGTTCTGGTCGAGCTTCAGGTAATAAAACTGTGGTGTATATTGAAAGTAATGATCCTTGAAAATGCGGATGCCTGAAATATTCGTATTAAATGTTATGAAGTTCGAATTGATGGGGCCATCTTTCTGCAAACCGAAGCCACGTAAGTAATAGATACCCAGGCTTACTTTATCAGATAGCTTGTAACTGGGAAAAATTTCGGTGGCAACAAACCTCCGGGCCTGAGTGATGGTGGTATAACCACTGCTCGTGCTGGTGGATATAATTTCTCGGAGGGCCAGGTTATAGGCTGGGTGGACTCCTGTTTGCAGGTTAAATCTTTTTCCCTGTATTGCTTTATACCTGAACCAGAAAACCAGACTTCCTTTTTTGCCATCAAACGTTGCCCTGATATCAGGATCAAAACTGAATCGGTTTTTTTTCACCGATAGCAGGAAATTAACTGCCGGAGCATTGAGAGAGAAAGTGGGTATAATCGATATGCCATTGTTTGTTACACCCATCAGTCCGGAGAAACCACTTGTAACAACAATACTGTCTTTTTTTTGGGCTTGGGTGGAAAATGTGATAATTGTAAGTGTAAAAATCAAAACGGAAATGAATCTGGCTGCTGCAGGCATGCATGTGGCTATTAAAAGGTTAAAAACGGCGCAAAATTACGAAAAAACACCGATTCTACCTAAATAACAGCCTCCTGGCAAACATACGTGGGGACTATACCTGTTGAACTGATGCGAGTTGCAGCATCTCCCGGCCTTGTGTTACCGGACAAAACCAAGACCGTATCAATGCCAAACTTATTGCCACCGATTATATCAGTATGAAGTGTGTCACCCACCATAAGGATTTCCTTTTTACTGATGGAACGCCTTGCACGGATTTGGTCATAAGCGAACATAAACATCTGTGAATCGGGTTTGCCGAAACGGATGAATTTTTTTCCTACAATACTTTCTATCATTTTGGCAATGCCTCCGATGGCAATGGAAACATTATTGCTCCCCGATACTGGATAAATGTTATCTGTATTGGCTACAATGGCCGGAATTGTGCGCTGTCTGAGGATGTTGACCGTCCGGTTGATGTCATTGAACCAGTCAAATCCTTCATCATCCAGTAAAACGACCGCATTCACCTGATCAATATTGTTGTCATTTATAGCTCCAACAGGTAATGCCTGCAATCCGCTTCTTTCAATGTAATGGGCCGAATCCTCAGTTCCCAGATAAGCAACAATGCCATCATTCACTTTCAGGTCGAGGTACTCTTTGGCAATCATCCCGGAGGAAATGATCCGCTCTTGATCCACGGCATGTAACCCCAGCCTATGATAGGCTTCAGCCAGTTGCATCGGACTCCTTGACGCATCATTTGTTACGATATAATACTCTCTGTCTGTAGCTTTGAGGTACTCGAAAGTTTCTATGATGCCCGGAATCAAGCCGTTATAACTCTTTAAAACGCCGAAGGCATCAAAAAAAACAACCTTGTATTGTTCAACAACAGTACTGAATTTGTCAAGGGTGTACATGTTTCGTAAATTAAATTATTTTTTCGACGTTTCTTCTTTCAACTTAAGTGCCTGGATTATTTTTTCGGGGTCAAAATCCCGGTCTATTGCAGGCAGGTGTATCTCAAGTGCCTCTTTTTTCAGTTTTTGAGCATATTGCTCAGCAAAGAAATAATTGCCGTCCTTGATGACATAGTTGAGGATGAAAAAGCGGTAGCTTTCCCTGAGGAATCTGATTTCATTGGCTTTGATGGGGTTGACTTTATGATACTCTTCCAGGAAAATCAGGAAACGGTCTTCCATCATGGTCTGGATATTGTAAGTAAAGACTGTCCGGTCGCCCACATCAGAGCAAATCCTGCTGAAAAAATAAAAATCAAGTGTCCGGTAACTCATCCTGAACCAGTCGTAATCCCATCTGGAATACAATTCCATCTTATCTGTTACCGAAAAATTGCCAATATTCCAGTCGATGAAAACAGGCATTATCTCAAACATCCCCACATTCAATTTTAGCCTGTTTTTCAGAAACTGGTTGCAATGGTGCCTGATCAGCTCAACCTGTTCCTTTGTTCCAAAAGAATCGCCATCGTGATCAAGTCTTTCGAGTAGCGCATGGATATCAGCTCGGAGTGTTTTGGAGGATTTTGGGAAATTGTTGCGGATGCGGGAACAGGCTTTGTGAAACCGACCTATCTGCCGGCCAAACATTCTGATCTGCTTTTCATCAAGCCTTTTAGGCATCCTTTTATTTACACGAACCGGATTGTAAAAAACTACCCAGATATCTTCTTTGCCTTGTTTAGATCGGAATGTATATACCCTGTTGTTCTTGAGCAAAGATTTGCCAATAACATTTTCAAAAGGGTAGAGGAGGTTATTGGCCAGGGTATGGATAAACCTGTGATCCTGCTTGAAATGGTCGTACCTGCCAAATGAAGAAAGTTTGGCAATGACAATATCTCCATCCTCAAAATTGATTCGGTACACATGGTTAGTAGACACCATGGCGCTGATCTCTTCCACTTTTAATATCTTCCTCGATGCATCAAAACCTTCCCAGGCCTTGTGGATGATTTCGTCATATCCCGTCATAAGCTGTTCATTTCGTTAAATTAAATAATCCAATGTTGATTACCTTTCATCATCCCAATGTAGTGAATTAACTGCAAATTAATATTGTTGAAATCTTTCAGTTGACTCATTCCGGCTTAGACTATTTCATGCACAAAAAAACCACCATAACATAT
>CANHUF010000094.1 GCA_947463715.1 Sphingobacteriales bacterium | reverse complement strand
TATATTCAGCAGCATTTAAAACAGATTTGAGCTTAGTCTTAACATATTTTGCTGTTGAATTTGAGCTTGAAATATAAATTGTTACCTCATCTTCTTCAAATGATGTTGCAGATTTTAAGAAGAGCAAATAAAAAAATGATGCTGAAATGAAAGAAAATAGTAGAAGAAAGATTAATCCAAATCGGATTCCCCTGCTTGTTTTTCTTTTTTTATAATTTTTCCTTGGAGTCATCAACCCATTATAAACAAAAACCCTGCCAGTTTAAGCAGGGTTTTGATAAGAAATGAAATAAGTTATTTTGCCGGAGCTGGCGCTGGGGCAGGAAGGGGAGTACTTTGCTGTACAGGAGCAGATCCCGTTGTAGGAATATTCTTGATAGCGTCGTTTTGAACTCCGGTTGAGCTGTTTATTACTAACGCAGATACCAGACACAAAATTACCAGTACACTTGCCAGAATCCAGGTTCCTTTTTCAAGAACATCTGTAGTTTGCTTAACACCCATGAATTGATTGCTAAAGCCTGCTATATTTCCAGATAAGCCACCGCCTTTGGGGTTTTGTATCAAGACAATAGCACCCAATAGAACAGAGGCAAGAATAATGAGCACAATGAATAAAATAGTCATAAATTATTTTCTTTAATCAGGGATAATTTGGCAGCAAAAATATGTTTATTGGCAGGATTTTGCAAACTTAATTTATTATAAACTTCAATTGCTTTTTCCTTCAGACCCTGTTTTAAATAAACTTCAGCCATGGCTTCAGTTATTATTTCATGCGCAGGCTGCTGAACTTCCTGTTTGTTTAACTGAGGAAATAAGGATTCATTTGAGCGGATTTCCGGGGACTCAGGTTGAAGTTTCTTCATTGTACGCAACCAATCAGTGAAACTCTTTACTTTAGTGCCAAGTTCATCCTTTTCAAAAGAATGACTCAATTTAATGCCCTGTGAAGCAAAATAATCGACAGTATGGTAGGGTTCTATCGGAATGAGTTGATCCAGGCTATCAGATTGAACAGTTTCAGAAGGTTTAAATTGTGGGAAATTAAAAGGTTCATTATTGGATTGTTCTTCACCTAATTGGGCTGTTATTTCCTCTTCCTTTTCTTCTGCATATTCATATCCATCTTCATCTTGCCAGGTACTTTCAAGTTCAGCATTACCAGACAATTGTGGTTTCGATTCTTCTTTTCTTTCCTGAAGGTTATATTCATAGCCGCTTTTTTTAATGTTTCCCCTTTCGGTGTCTTCGCTTAATTGAAAATTCAGCCAGTATGGATCATTAAAAAAAATAGCTGTTTTAGTAACTGCTTCTGGAAAGTCAATATGATAGATTGATTTTAACTTGCAGGTATAAAGGAAGTGAACTATGGAAGAATATGGATATCGTTCAGTAAATACCCTTAATTCATCCAGGGTTATATCCTCCAGGCTTTCTCCTTCAAACATTGATTGTATGAGGTAGTCGGTTTCCTTTGTCATGCTGCTAATATAGTCCGCTTTACCAATTTGAAAAAATTCTATTGAAAATCTCGTCGGTAAGGTTGGTTATGATTTGATCATTTAGTTCTGCTTCAGCCTGCGTGAGACTTTTTGATGCAGAGAATGGAAAATTTCTGGTGATGTCAGCTTCAAAATTAAGTTTGTCATTCTGACGATTCCTGAACACAATATGCACGGTTACATTCAGGTTATTACTCGCAACCTGCTGTTGGGAAATACCTGATGTACTTACTGAATATTCACTGATATAGCCACTTACTTCATAATCAGCGTCGTTATTGGTTTGAGAAAGTCTTGTTTGGTTAACAATCTTCTGTCGCAGCTTATCAGTTAATTTCGGACTTAATTGTGGATTAATATACCGTGCCTTGTTTTCGATGAAGAAAACTTTCACCGTTTTTATTTCCGGAGGTATAGATACATCCTTGAGTGAATACCTGCATGTACCTTGTAAGGAAATCATGGCTATAAATACCGGTATTAACACTTTAGTTAAACTATATAACTTATTAATCCTCAATGTCATATTCTTTTAATTTTCTATAAAGTGTTCTTTCGCTGATGCCAAGATCTGTAGCTGCATCCTTTCGTTTACCTTTATGTTTTCTCAGTGCTTTTTCAATGAGCTCCTTCTCTTTATCCATAATATTGAGTGATTCATCAACAATGATTGAATCATGAATTTCACGGTTTTCATTGATCAATACAGGCTGTGCAAGCACTGGGAGTATATTGGTATGATGGACTGAATCTGATTTTTGTCTTGAAACGGGTATATCTTCAAGATATGTTTCTTCCATAACGTGGGCCATGGTAGGGATATTGGATGGGTTTTGAACTATCTCAAGAAACATTTTTTTCATTTCAGTTACATCTTTCTTTAAGTCGAAAAATAGTTTATAAAGTATATCACGTTCATTCATAAACTCACTTTTTCCACTTCCAGCTTGTGCATTGCTTACTATCATTGGAAGATTAGATTGGTGCATTTTTGGCAAAAATCTTTCCAAATCAGGAGCAGAGATAGTTTTTTGTACAGATAGCACTGAAATTTGTTCTGCAATGTTTTTTAACTCCCTGACATTACCGGGCCAAGGATAGTTCAGGAGGATTTTTTTTGCTTCTTCAGCTAATTGGATAGGAGTGGTACGGTATTTTTCAGCAAAATCAACTGCAAACTTTCTGAATAACAATAAGATATCTTCTTTTCTTTCACGAAGGGATGGAACCCGAATGGGCACGGTATTTAACCTGTAATATAAATCCTCTCTGAATTTATTGCCCTGGGTAGCTTCCAGTAAATCTTTATTGGTGGCAGCAATGACACGAACATCAGTTTTCTGCATTTTTGATGAACCTACCCTGATGAATTCGGAGTTTTCAAGTACGCGTAAAAGTCTTGCCTGAGTGCCAAGAGGCATTTCACCAATTTCATCCATGAAAAGTGTGCCTCCGTTTACTGTTTCAAAATATCCTTTTCTGGCATCAACAGCTCCGGTAAATGACCCTTTTTCATGTCCGAATAATTCAGAATCAATCGTTCCCTCAGGAATAGCACCACAGTTAACTGCAATGAAAGGATTGTGTTTCCGCGGAGATAAAGCATGTATAATCTGTGAGAATATCTCTTTACCAACGCCACTTTCTCCAACTATCAATACTGTCAAATCCGTATTGGCAACCTGTGTGGCTACCTGCAGTGCATAATTCAAGGCTGGAGAATTGCCTATAATTCCAAACCTGTTTTTAATCGACTGAATATCCATCCTTTATATTTACTCAATTATCTTTCCAAGTAAGGTTGCCTGGGTACAATTATCTACTAAAACTGAAGTGTAACTTCCTGGTTTTAAAGTAGACCCGACAATTTTTGGAAAAACAATTACTTTATTCTGACTGTTTCTACCCATCCAATGGGATTCACTGCGTTTTGAGTTTCCTTCAATCAGCACCCTGAAAGTCTTACCAAGATCTTTTTTGTTACTGGTAAAAGACAATTCATTTTGCATCAATACGATTTCTTCAAGTCGCTTTTGTTTTATTTCAGGTGCAATATCATCAGTATATCTCTTGGCTGCCAATGTTCCGGGTCTTTCTGAATAAATGAACATATAGCTGAAATCATATCCACTGAATTTCATGACCTCCAAGGTATCCTGATGATCCTGATCTTCCTCCGTACAAAAACCTGCTATGATATCGGCACTGATAGCACAATCTGGCATAATTTCCTTAATTCTGGTAACTTTTGCTTTATACCATTCTTTGGTATATGGGCGGTTCATCAGTTGAAGTATGCGGGTTGAGCCACTTTGAAGCGGAAGGTGGATGTATTTACAGATATTGTCATAAGATTTCATGACATGTAATACCTCATCAGTTATATCTTTAGGATGTGAGGTGCTGAACCGAACCCTCATTTCAGGATTAATCAAGGCTATTCTTTCGAGTAAATTGGCAAAATTAAAGACCTGCTCACTTATGGGATCCACCCAATAATAACTGTCTACATTCTGTCCGAGTAAAGTAACTTCCTTAAATCCATTTTCCCAAAGGTCTCTGCATTCCTGTTCTATGGAATTTACGTCCCTGCTTCTTTCCCTACCCCTTGTGAATGGCACCACACAAAAAGAACACATGTTATTACATCCGCGCATGATACTGACAAAGGCAGTTACACCATTTGAATTAAGTCTCACAGGCGATATATCAGCATATGTTTCCTCCCTGCTTAACAAGACATTTACTGCCTTGGTTCCAGAACCTGCTTCTTCAATCAATACAGGAAGACTTCTGTAGGCATCCGGACCAACTACAATATCTACAAGTTTTTCCTGCTCAAGCAACTTACTTTTTAGGCGTTCAGCCATGCAACCCAGAACACCTACCAGCATATCTGGCTTTGACTGCTTTATTTTTTTAAATTCAGTCAGGCGCTTCCGAACTGTTTGTTCCGCTTTTTCTCGTATAGAGCAGGTATTTAAAAAAATAAGGTCTGCCTCATCAATATTTCTGGTTGCCCCAAAACCACTGTTATTGAGAATCGATGCAACAATTTCACTGTCGCTGAAATTCATCTGGCAACCATAACTCTCAATATAAAATCTCCTGGCGTACCCATTATCCTCACTCAAGATGCCCTGACCATAGGCTTCACCCTGCCTTGATTCATCTATCACTTTATTTCCGTTATCTAACATGCTGCAAAATTAATGAAAAGGTAATGCGTGACAAATTGTCATTCCTTATTTTTATTATTTAGTCTTTTTCCCAGCCAGGAATCTGCTACTGGTATCAGCCATTTATTCATAAAAGCTGAAATATCCTGAATGGAATTGTCAAAAAACAAGGTTGACTCATCGATATATCCATTCTGAAAAGCATAATTTACCTGTGAAAGAGGTAACAATTCTATTTTGTCTTTAACAATAAAAGCCAGATTTGTTCTGTCAAAAAGGGATACACTGTATGTTTGCTCAATTTTCTTGACAAACCTTACGGAGCTGTCAGTGCTGCATCCGCTTACCGTTGTCTCAGCTTCGTCGGCCATCAGGATGATGAAATAACCAAAGAATAGAAAACAGGATGCATTGACCCTTGCCCCGTGTGAGAGCCAGCTTTCACTAAACTCCTTTAATTCTTCTTCAAGCTGCAACGCCTCACTCAGTGTAAAAAGTCTACTCGATTGATAAATCCAAACCCTGGTGTTTTTACTGAGATTTTCAGGTATAAGTTGCTGATAATCAAGTTTCATTTAGATGAAGATTGAAGTATTAATTCAGTTGTGTACAAAACCTGGTATTTGCTGTTGTTTATTATTGTATCAACAAGAGAACAGTTAAAACCGTGTTTAGTTGGCGAAGATACGACAGAAGGTTTTCATTTTTCATGCTGATAAAGACAGTCGATAACCTGCTTATAGCTATTATACATTAGATTTTCGAAATATCACTTAGTAATACAGGGGATGAAATTTAAATCGACCATCACTCCTGATTTCAAATGAAGGTGCCGGAATCTTGAGTACATTAAAAAGGGAAAACAGGGTTGCAATTTTTTTGCTTTTCACTTTAATTCTGGTTAGATCAACATCCAATGAAAGGTGAAAACGTCTGACTCTTTTTATATCAAATCTGGTTACAAGATTTCCATTACCATCATACCATTTGTTTTCATATCCCCCAAGCATTGTTTTTGCACCATAACCAGCTGCTATATTGAGCCAGGAGGGAACATCTGAATTGGGGAAGAATGATTTGATATTAGCAGAAAGCCAGTAAGTTTGTCCGTTGTAATCCTTTAAAACCTTTTCAACAGAACCATCCCCAAATAAATCATCTGCTCTGTTTCCAAGGTTTCCATATCTGACAGGCATATAGGATAATTTCATCTGTATGCGCTGTTCTTTCCATTCTAGTTCCTGAAATGCAAATAACCCAGCACCGGCGGCATTAGCCAGAACATCATACCCGCTGAATCCCCATTTGTCTGAGTACCCATCCAGGATTTCAATTACACTCAGATAAGCCATTCCAGAAAGGCTTCCAATTAAAACTGATTGTCGATGACCTGTTCCGGCCCATTCCCAGATTTTGGTGGTATGTTGACTTATTTGATAGGTGGACCAGGAATGACCAATTTTGTCCATTTGAAGCCATTCTTTGCTGTCGTCATAAAAATGAAAAGGAGATTTTGGATAATTGGCATACCAGGCTTTATTTAGTGCCAGGAAAGAACCTGCCCAGAGTGATGCCTGAACACTTCCCAAAACCCATTTCCTCTTTTTGAAGGAACTATCTCCGCTCATGTCCAGTTTTTGTGGAAGCTGGGCATAAAGCTGATTAAAATATACCGTTAGTATGATAAGCAATACTTTTTTCACTTGTACAAAGATATTCAAAGCAATGTAAGCCGCAATTCCATATCTCTTTATTAAGTTTGTATAAATAAGTATATATGGAACACTTCATTCAGGAAAGGGTGCAAGCCTGGTTAAACGGAAGTTATGACAGTGATACCAAGGATGCAATTGTGAGGATGCAAACTGATAACAGTGCTGAGCTTACAGATTCGTTCTATAAAAACTTGGAATTTGGCACGGGCGGATTACGCGGAATAATGGGAGTTGGAACTAACCGAATAAACAAGTATACGATTGGAATGGCTACACAGGGTTTTGCCAATTACCTCATACAAACTTTTCCGAATGAACAATTGCGCGTTGCCATAGCGCATGATAGCAGAAATAACAGCAGAACATTTGCGGAAATAACTGCAAATGTTATGGCTGCTAATGGCATCCAGGTTTATTTATTTTCTTCACTCAGACCAACACCTGAGCTTTCATATACAATAAGACAATTGCATTGTCATGGCGGTGTTGTATGTACTGCTTCACATAATCCCAAAGAATACAATGGGTACAAAGCCTATTTTAATGATGGGGGACAGCTTGTTCCGCCACATGACAAAAATGTAATTGCGGAAGTAGAAAAAATTCTGCTTGTTGAAGATGTAAAGTGGAATGGAGGAGAGCAAAATATTCACCTAATAGATGATAAGCTGGATAAACAATATATAGAGATGGTGAAAAGCCTGAGTGTATATCCAGATATTATTTCTAGTCAAAAAAATCTTAAAATCGTTTATACGCCAATACACGGAACAGGGATAGTATTGGTTCCAAAAGTACTTCAGGCATTTGGGTTTGAAAATGTTCACATTGTAGATGAACAATCAGTTCCGGATGGAAATTTCCCAACTGTAGTCTATCCCAATCCCGAAGAAGCAGAAGCAATGAGTATAGGACTTAAGAAAGCCGAAGAACTCGATGCAGATATACTTTTAGGAACAGATCCTGACGCAGACAGGGTAGGAGTGGGCGTAAAAGATAATCATGGTAAATGGGTATTGCTCAATGGGAACCAGACTGCGGTTCTGGCGTTCAATTATCTGATAGAAGCAAGAAAAGAAAAAGGAATTGCTCAGGAAAACGATATGGTAGTTAAAACGATTGTTACTACCGACCTGATTGACATCATAGCCGCCCATAGCAATATCAAATGTTACAACGTATTGACAGGATTTAAATGGATTGCAGAATTAATCAAAGAAAAAGAATCCAATGAAAATTATGTCATTGGAGGTGAGGAATCTTATGGATTGATGATTGGCAGTCAGCTTCGTGATAAGGATGCTGTTAGTGCAGTTGCCTTGTTATGTGAAATGGCTGCCTATGAGAAGAACAAAGGTCAGTCACTGTTCTCCAAGCTTATTGATTTGTATAGCCAGCATGGATTATTCAGAGAACACCTCATTTCCATCACAAAAAAGGGAATGGATGGTCAGCAACAAATTGCTGAAATGATGGAACGTTATCGCACAAATCCTCCATCTGTTCTCGGTGGTGTTGCTGTAACTTCTTTACTGGACTATGAGAAAAGAGTGGCACGGGATTTAACAAACGGACAAATCTGTGCCATCGAACTACCCAAAAGTAATGTTTTGCAGTTTATACTTGCAGATGGAAGTAAAGTAAGTGCCAGACCTTCAGGAACTGAACCTAAAATAAAGTTTTACTTCAGTGTACAAGGTAAACTTTCTGATCCTGCAGATTTTGATGTGGCTTATGAAGCGTTGGGCCAAAAAATCAATCATATCATCGCTGATCTGGGGTTAAATTGATTTATTAGAAGTAAAAAGTACATGCGTAATTTTGAAGACAGCTACCTGCATAAGGGGCTAAGAAAGAAATTAGTGGATCAGATCAGGGATAAAGGAATAACTGATGAGTTTGTTTTGCAAGCTATAAATAATGTTCCCAGACATTATTTTCTGGACTCTGCTTTCGAGCGCCATGCATATGAGGACCGTGCCTTCCCAATTGGAGAAGACCAAACAATTTCTCAACCCTATACTGTGGCATACCAAACACAGTTACTTCAGGTTAAACCATTTGAAAAAGTACTTGAAGTGGGAACAGGCAGTGCATATCAGGCCAGTGTTTTGGTTGAGATGAAAGCCCGGGTTTATACTATTGAGAGGCAAAAAAAATTATTTGAAGAGAAAAAAAACTTCAAATATCTCAGTAAGTATCCCGCTTTGTTGCGCTTTTATGGAGATGGCTTTGAGGGACTTCCAACATATGCACCATTCGATAAAATAATTATTACAGCGGCAGCACCATTTATTCCGGATAAACTGATTAAACAGTTAAAAATAGGTGGATTAATGGTTTTACCTCTAAATGAAGGTGATATACAAATCATGTATAGAATTACAAGGGTAGATGAATTTACAACAAAAGAAGAGCGTTTTGATGCATTCTCATTTGTGCCAATGCTCTCAGGAAAAACTGGATAAAAAAAGCCGCTTTTAAAAAGCGGCTTTTTTTAAGGTCATTGTTGCATTT
>CANHUF010000093.1 GCA_947463715.1 Sphingobacteriales bacterium | reverse complement strand
TTTATGTGATTGCTTTTGCAGTGTTGGTGCCTGCCCTGAATGGAAGCCTGGTGGCCTTCATCAGTGAATGGGTCACGGATAGCCATGCCAACCGTTTTATTTTTGCAGTGCTTGCAGCAAGTGCATCCTATATTGCTGTTCCGGCTGCCATGAGACTCGCAGCTCCGAAGGCTGATCCTGGTCTTTATATTCCCATGGCACTTGGCGTTACTTTTCCTTTCAACATTACCATTGGCATGCCGCTGTATTATGCCATCATTTGCTGGTGCTGATTTTTGCTGGCTCAATGGAGACGTGCTGAATGGTTTTTCCGCTGGCAGTATGCCTGGAATAGGTTAGGTGTATGGTTCCGTTTTCAGACTGAATGGCTGCAGGGTAAGAGAATCCATCTTTGCGCAGGGGGTCCTGGTCGATGATACCTCCAAACTGCCAGGTGGCTCCTTCGTCATGAGACAGGTAAAGTGATAGCTTATACCTACCTTTTTCAAGATCATTGCAAATCAGGATAACCCTTCCATCCTTTAATTCTAAGGTTTCGACACTGCTGCCTGGGTTCGGTATTTTCGTTTTTACAGCAGGTGTCCATTCTTTTCCGTCATCCTTGGAAATAGTCATCTTGATGCTTCCAGGTTCGTCCCCATTATCCCTCATCACAGCCATTAAATCTCCGTTTTTACGCTGCAAAAGTGCAGGTTGAATGCCGCCCCTGCTAACAACCGGAGAGCTGGCAGTCCAACTTTGCCCATTATCTCTGCTGATTGCCATAATTGAAAAATTAAAGCCATCAGAATAGAGCGGTAAGACAATGGATCCGTTTTTTGATTGTATTGGTTTGATGCGGGTCATCCAGCCAATGCTTCTTTTTTGTGGTTCCCGTGCCGCTTGCATGATCATCTTATCGTAGGCCGGAGCAAATTCTGACCAACCAGCATGGGATTGTTCAAGCTGGGCAAACCCTTTTTCTACAGATATGGCAAATGACTCATCCGGATTCAGCAGGATATTATCCTGCCAGCTCCATACAGGTAATCCCTGTTCAGTAAATTGTGTTGATGTTTTTACCCGCAGCAATGAATGCTCCCACCTGTTGGCCAGCACCGCTATCCAAACCAGAAACAGTTTACCTTCTCTATTCAGAAACAGCACAGGATTGCAATCGGGTAAGCCAGGTGTATCAGCCATTTCAAATGGTGTACTCCAGGTTCCTGATCCTTTTCTGAATAGTGATCCCATGATTCGCACATCATTGGACTGTCTCTCTCCACTTCCCTGAAACCAGCAGCTAAGCAGGTTGCCGCCGGGTAGTTCAACTATGCTGCTGCCATGTACGTGCAGATGCTGCATGGGGAAAACAGGAATGCTTGTTTTTATCCCTGAAAAAGGTTCTTCATGCTGCGCGTTGGCTTCTCCGATTTGAAAAAGAATGTAAGCCGTAAAGGCAATTACCAGCCTCCGTATTCGCATAGCGGGATGCCCGGTTCTGATAAATCCCTTTGAATTAGATCTGTCCATCATACAGGTTAAGACAATCCGGTTAAAACTTACTGGAAGGCTTTCAGCTCTTCTTCTTTTGCTTTTCCGTCACAGAAGCTGTCCAGCTAAATTGATTGTCAAATATCGCCATTTTTTCATGCCTGATGTATTCCACAAATGCGGATGCAACCGGGCTGAGTTTTTTCTCTGCCAGCCACACCAGATTCCAGGAGGTGCTGATGGGTGTTCCTTTGACTGGAATTATTTTCAGGTGTCCGAGGCTCAGTTCGTTTTTGATGCCTATGAGCGGCATCAGAGAGATACCCAGTCCGGCTATAAGTGACTGTTTTACGGCTTCATTAGACGACAATTCCATTTTTTGTTTTAGGTCTACTTTGCAGCGCTGGAGAAATTTTTCCATCATCAGTCTCGTAGCAGATCCGTTTTCCCTGAAAATCAATGGTCTGGATTCCAGGATTTCGCGGGTTGTAGCAGTTTTGGAAATTTTGACATCACCATTACCCACTAAAAAGAGTTTGTCTTGCATCAACTCTATTTTTTTCAGCTTAATCTGTCCGGGTAGCATGGATAAAAATGCAAAATCGATCTCATTTTTTTCAAGTGATTCGAGCACTTTCCCCTTATTGGAAACGTCCAGATTCAGCTCCACACCATCATATTGATTGTGGAATCCGCTCAGGTAATACGGCGCAATATATTTACCTGTGGAAACTGCAGCAATATTTAGTTTTCCTGTCAGTTTCCCTTTAATCGCCATCGTATGTTGCTCAATCAGGTCAATCTCAGTGAGTATTCTTTTTGATGTATTGATCAGCTCTCTTCCGAATTCAGTGATGTAGACTTTCTTATTGACCACTTCAATGAGGGGGATATCAAAGTGCTGTTGCAGGTTCTTCAGCTGAATAGATACGGCTGGCTGGGTAAGGTGCAGTTCTTCAGCTGCTTTGGTTATACTGCCTGTTTCACTTACTTTTAGGAAGATTAGGAGCTGATGCAGGGTATAATTCATAAAAATATTTTAAGAAAAAGTATTTAAATATAAAAGCAAATATATGTCTATTTCTGATTTAGACGGACCTGGACACGAATATCTTATATCAGAACTACTCATTTATCCAGTTAAATCACTGGGTGGAATATCTCTGAAATCAGCCTTGCTGACAGACAGAGGATTGGAGTATGACAGACGGTTTATGCTGATTGATGCACAAAACAGGTTTGTAACCCAGCGTGAATTCCCCGAACTGACGTTTTTCAAGACAGCTATTGTTGGTTATCAGCTTCTTATAACAGATAAAAGGGATGAAAGTTCAGTTGCGGTTCCCGTTATGGCTATTGAAGGAGAACAGACCGGAGTGCAGATATGGGATGATCATTGCCAGGCAATACTTCTTGACAGCACTATTGCTGATTGGTTCTCTGCAAGATTATCACAGCCTGTTCGACTGGTATATATGCCTGATGAATCCCAAAGGCCTGTTGATCCTGCTTATGCAGCCAAAGGTGAGCTCACAAGTTTTTCAGATGGTTACCCTGTGCTGATTATTGGTGCGGAATCCCTCAAAGACCTGAATGCCAGGCTTGAGAATCCTGTTCCCATGGATCGCTTCAGACCCAATATTGTATTTTCCGGGGGATATCCGCATGTTGAGGATACTTTCATGACTTTCAAGGCAGGTGATGTGCAATTGGAGGCTGTGAAACCCTGTGCCCGTTGTGTGATGACCACTACTGATCAGGACACTGGATTAAGGTCTGCTGAACCGCTGAAAACACTTTCAAAATACAGGAGTAAGCATAACAAGATTTATTTTGGACAAAACTTACTGGCTTCACATGCCGGGGAAATTCGTGTAGGGGATAAATTGATCATGCTCACTACCAAACAGTCACTATTCAATCATTAACAGGATGCTGAAACGCTTAACATTTTTGGCCATATTTTTTATCACTTATCACCAGCTGCATGCCAGGCAGATTCCGACTCAGATAATCTTTAAATCAGGTGAAGAAGGGTACCAGTGTTTTAGAATTCCCGCAATCATTTCAGCATCTGATGGGGCATTGCTGGCATTTGCCGAAGGTAGAAAGTTGAATTGTGGTGATGCAGGCAATATTGACCTGGTATTAAAAAAATCAACTGATGGGGGAAAATCATGGGGACCATTGCAGGTTATCTGGGACGATGGCAACAATACCTGCGGTAATCCTGCTCCTGTTCTTGATGCACAATCAGGTCATGTGGTTCTTTTATCTACCTGGAATCTTGGCGAAGATCATGAACCACAGATAATTGACAAAAAAAGTAAAGACACGAGGCGGATTTTTGTTTTGCGATCTGAAGATAACGGACTGAACTGGTCGAAGCCGGAAGAAATTACAAAAGATGTGAAACTGCCGGAGTGGACCTGGTATGCCACCGGTCCGTGTAATGGTATACAGATTAGGGCAGGAAAATACAAGAACAGGCTCGTGATTCCAGCTGATCATATTGAGGCAGGAACTAAGAAATATTTTTCACATGTAATCTATTCAGACGATGGTGGTTTGAACTGGCAGCTGGGTGGTACTTCACCCTCGGATCAGGTCAATGAATGCACTGTTGCTGAGTTACAAGGTGGAAAGCTATTGCTGAACATGCGCAACTACAACGGAGTCCGCATCAGACAAACGGCCACGAGCAATGATGGTGGAATCACCTGGTCTCCGTTGAAAGGCGATAGCATGCTGATTGAGCCTGTTTGTCAGGCCAGCATGATCTTGTCTGAAGCAAGGGGTAGGAAGGCTGTACTCGCATTTTCGAATCCCGCTTCAGCACGCAGCCGGACGGCCATGACTGTAAAACTGTCTTATGATGAGGGGAAAAGCTGGACGAAAAAGTTGTTGCTTCATGCCGGACCCGCTGCATATTCCAATCTGGTAACATTGCCCAATGGAAACCTGGCTTGTTTGTATGAATCAGGAACAAAAGGTGCTTACGAGCATATTGTTTTCAGGGAGATGCAGTGGGATGAATTTTCGCCACTTTCTCCCCTCGAATCGGATCCTGATTTTGTGCTGGCACGCAACAACGCCAGCCTGTCTGCAGCAGGTTTCAGCAGGAGTGTTAAGTATGTGCAGGCGTGGGATAAACAGGCAGATCCGGTCAGCGGACTCATTCCCCGAAATATCAGGGAATCAAAGGATTTTTGGAATGCCTGGGATGCGGCGGCAGATAATTATCCCTATATGGTACTTGTGTCTTCCATGCTTATGCCGGATTTTTTTAAAGGCAGGGCATTGGATATGCTGAATATGGAAACAAACTTTTCCTCCAGAATTGGAAGACTGCCAGACAGTTATTCTTTTTCAAAAAAATCATTCCTGAACGAAAAGATTGATACAGGGCAAATCATTTTTGGTACTGCAGAGTACATGAAAGATGGATTGATACCACTTACGGAATGGCTGGGAGAAAGTGCCTGGAGCAAACGGATGCTTGGCATGCTGGATGACCTTCCGGGTATTGCCAGGATGGCCTCACAGCTATCAGGGAAATGGTATGGCAACAGTGCCACAGTGGAAGTCAATGGTGACCTGATGCAGGTATTGGCAAGGGTTTACTGGATGACAAAGGATCCCCGCTACCTGAACTGGGCTGTTGAAATTGCTGATTATTACCTGAACGAAACCCAGTTGCCTACAGTGGCGCTAGACCACTTGCGGATCAGGGATCATGGGTGTGAAATCATTTCAGGTTTGTGTGAAGTTTATCTTGCTGCGGCCTATGCATTGCCGGAAAAGCGGAAAGCCTGGAAACCATTCATCCACCGCATGCTCGATAGAATTCTGGAGGCAGGAAGGAATCAAGATGGTTTGTTTTATGATGAAATTAATCCGGTTACCGGAGCCGTTACAGCGCCTCGGATTGCAGATAATTTCGGTTATACATTCAATGCGTACCTGTTTATAGCAAAGCTGGATACAGTGCCGCGTTACCGGGAAGCTGTTTTGAAAGGCCTCTCCGTGTTGAATGCAAAATACCGCAACCACAATTGGGAAAACGGCAGTGCAGACGGTTATGCCGATGCGATTGAAGGAGCACTCAATTTGTATAACCGCGAACCTATTCCGGCTGTGCGTGATTGGTTAGATAGTGAAATACAAATCATGTGGAGCATGCAGCAGCCTGATGGCATGGTGGAAGGTTGGCATGGGGATGGGAATTTTGCCAGAACGAGCATGATGTACAGTCTGTGGAAAACACAGGGATTAACTGCGCAAAACTGGCGGGATGATGTGCAGCTTGGTGCAGCAAAGTCTTCAAATGGCATCAAGGTTTACCTTAAGTCAGCTGAAGCATGGAGTGGGGGTTTGAAGTTTGACCTGCAACGACACAGGTTACAAATGGGCATGCCTGTTGATTATCCCCGTATCAATCAGTTTCCAGAGTGGTTTACTGCTGATGCTTCAACCCAATACAAGGTGCAGGTTTTTAAAGAAGTATATGATGAACGCAGTATGGGTTATGTAGTGAGCAAAAAAGGCGATCAAACCAAAACCTATTCAGGTAAAGCTTTGCAGGATGGCATACCTGTTTCTCTGCGAAAGGGAGAAGCTATCTGGATGTATGTAATGCCTCAAGGAAAGTAAGAGGGGCGCACAAATGCGTGCAACCCCGCTCTGTGCTACTAAAAGGCCTGTTGGAAGTCGGCTTTGATATCTTCAATGTGCTCAATGCCTGCGCTAACACGGATCTGGTTGGGTAATACGCCACTTGCAACCTGTTCAGTTTCACTCAGCTGCTCATGTGTGGTTGAAGCAGGATGGATGACCAGGGTTTTCGCGTCACCCACATTGGCAAGGTGCGAAGCCAGTTTAAGGTTTTCAATGAATTTTGCAGCCCTTTCCTTGCCGCCTTTGATACCAAACTGAAGAACACCACCATAACCATTGGTAAGGTAAGTTTTCGCCAACGTGTGATAAGCATTGGATTCCAATCCGGGATACAAAACATATTCCACTTCTTCATGCTGCTCCAGCCATTGTGCCAGTGCCAGTGCATTTTCACCATGCCTTTGGGCTCTGAGTGAAAGTGTTTCGATGCCTTGCAAAAGCAGGAAGGAATTGAAAGGTGATTGGGAAGTACCAAAGTCGCGGAGACCTTCCACCCTTGCCCGTATGATGAAGGCGATGTTAGGAAGCCCGAGTGGATTACCCGTGCCGAAAACATCCCAGAATTTCAGTCCGTGATACCCCTCTGATGGTTCAGTGAATTGCGGGAATTTTCCATTGCCCCAATTGAAGTTGCCGCCATCTACTATTACACCACCAATTGATGTTCCATGTCCGCCAATCCATTTGGTGGCAGATTCCACAACTATATTGGCCCCATGTTCAAGTGGTTTGAAAAAGTAGCCGCCCGCGCCAAAAGTATTGTCTACAATAAGCGGTATTTCATGTTTTTGTGCCAGTTTTGCGAATTTTTTAAAGTCTGGTATATTGAGTTTGGGATTCCCAATGGTTTCCAGATAGATTGCTTTGGTGTTTTGGTCTATCAATGGTTCGAAACTTTCAACCTTATCTCCATCCGCAAAGCGCGCTTCGATACCCAGCCTCTTGAATGCCACTTTGAACTGGTTGTAGGTGCCACCATACAGGTAAGATGTGGATATAAAATTGTCTCCTGCCTGCAGGATATTGGACAATGCCAGAAACTGTGCTGCCTGTCCGCTTCCTGTTGCCAGTGCGGCCACCCCACCTTCAAGTGCAGCAATGCGCTGTTCAAATACATCCGTGGTGGGGTTCATGATACGTGTATAAATGTTACCAAACTCGCGCAATCCAAACAGGTTTGCTGCATGATCAGCATTATTGAATCCGTATGAAGTGGTTTGATAAATGGGTACTGCCCTGGATTTGGTTGTTGGGTCAATTTGTTGTCCCGCATGCAGTTGTAAGGTTTCAAAACGATGTGTGCTCATAAATATGTGGGGTTGATGTTGAAATAATGGGGCAATATTAGGAACAAATAATAAGTCTACAAAAAAGATAGACAAATAATTTTACCGCTCATCAAATTTCGAAAAAGTGCATTTGATCGGTTACTATATTTATATCGACTTTATTGATATGCTTATATGAAAGATACTATGGAAAACAAGGATGAAAGGCTTTGGAGAATAGCCAGAAAAAGAGCTGAATTCAAGAAAAGTATTTTTTCTTACCTGGTTGTTGTTCCTTTCCTCTGGGGAATATGGTGGATAACCCTCGGTCGTAGTGCTGGTTTTAATGTGACCACATGGCCGGTTTATGTTACGTTAGGCTGGGGACTTGGACTGGCTTTTCAGTTTTACAATGCCTATGGTGCAGGTTCGCAGGATATGGTAGAAAAAGAGTACGAAAAGCTCAAAAGGGAACAGCAGAATTAGTTTCTTTCAGATTAATACCTCACTTAATCGTTTTCGTTATTTCACGCTTTATTTTTTCGCGGCCGTTTCTTAATTACTTAAATTACAATTCTAAACAGCTTGCAATGAAAAATAAGCAATCAAACTCAGGAAGAAGAAAGTTTTTGGGTGATGCCGCAAAACTGGCAACAGGATCGATGATTTTTTCGGGTATGCCCACAATTGTGCCGGCATCAGTCTTTGGCAAAAACGCACCAAGCAACATGATCAATGTAGCCTCAATTGGTTGCGGTAGGATTGGGGTATCTCATGACATGTCAGAAATTGCCAAATACGCCGGAGCCCGGATTATGGCGGTATGTGACCTGGACAGGAAACGTGCAGATATGGGTCCGGAAAACGTACGGAGGAACTATGTCAGGGCCGCTGAAAAAAATGGTGGGCTGAAAGGCGACTGGGATATTAAAGTGTATTACGATTATAAAGAGATGCTCCAGAACAAGGACATCGACGCTGTTCATATCAGTCTGCCAGATCATCATCATGCCATTGTTGGTGTGCATGCAGTAAATGCAGGTAAAGATGTGTATTTGCAGAAGCCTGCTTCACTTACGGTTGAAGAGGGCAGGATCCTTGCCAATGCCGTTAAAAAAACCGGCAGAATACTCCAGATGGGCAGTCAGCAGCGTTCCATTGATCCATGGCCTCAGTTCAAGCGGGCTTGTGAGCTGGTCCGTAACGGCCGCATTGGTCAGGTTCATACAATTGAAGTTGGACTACCAGGCGATCCCGGCGGCGGTAGCACTGTTGAAATGCCAGTTCCGTCTAATCTGAATTATGATGCCTGGTTGGGTGCTACACCTGAAGTATATTATACAGAAGACAGGGTGCATTCCCAGGATGCAAGTTGGAAGGGGATCAATAGTCGTCCGGGTTGGCTGCGTCATGAGCAATTCGGTGCCGGCATGATAACCGGATGGGGCGCTCATCACATTGATATTGGTCACTGGGGTATGGGTCTTGACCATAGCGGTCCCATTGAAATCTGGGGTAAGGCTAACTTCCCGCAGGATGATAAAGCATACAAAGGTCTCTGGAATGTGCATGGTATCTTCCGCACAGAAGCTTTGTATGAAAATGGCGTAAAGATGATTGTTTCCAATGAGTTGACCAATGGTGTCAAATTCATCGGATCGGAA
>CANHUF010000092.1 GCA_947463715.1 Sphingobacteriales bacterium | reverse complement strand
GTCGCAGGCGTACCGGCAGTCGTAGCGTTAGTGTTCTGCGACCATAAAGCACGATTGACCACACTGCCGTTCTCGTTCATGGGAGAACCATACGCAGCGAGCGAAGTGCTGAACATCGCCGCATCCTGCTCGGCAGGCAACTGAGGGTAGACCTGCGAACCAATCTTGAACTGGAACGAGTTAGTACCAGCGTGCGAGAAGCAGGACTGCGAAGGGAAACCCAGCGTCGTACCGCCTGTGACAGGTTGCTGGATCACTGACGCACGGAGCAGGTAGTTCGTCGCACGAGACACAATGATGCTCGACTCCTGGAGAGCGGAGGCAGACGAGGTAATCACACCGCCAGTGCCGACAATCGTGGACTCGTAGGGGATCATGAAACCGCCCTCCTCCATCGCGACCTTCTGTAGCATGCTCATGTAACCTGCCGAAGGAACCACGATGTCATACTCCAGCGAAACCTTGCTGAGCGAGAAGTCGCCAGTGGTGTCCGAAGAGGTAGAGAACAGCACGCTCGCAGCGGTGCCAGTCTGCAGAACAATCGCGAGTTCGCCAAGCACCGACAGAGGAACATACTGCGCGCAACGACCGAAACCTGAGATTAGACCCAGGGGGATAGACACCTGCATACCAGCGGTGTTGCCAGTGCGAACATCCGCCGCGCGAGCAGAACGCACCGCACACGCCGCCTGATTGCCGGTGACATAACCCCACGCACCAATGCTCGTCGCATCCGTAGAGGAAGGCACGGCAGGGTTCAGGTCAGCGTTGAGCAACTGGAAACCCTGGAAGGAACCAGCGGACTGGTAGTATGACTTGGACCCACCCATCTTCATCTCAATGTTGGTGACCTTGGAACTTTGCTGGATATTATCGAGAAGTTGCCCACTAATAAGAAGTTGGGCAGTCGTGAATACATGCCCATCGTCAGGGCAAGGATTCGCAGCACCAGAGGTCTGAATCGTGTAGTTCAGCACCACACTGCGAGGGTCAAGGAGACCACCCTGGTCGGCAACGAGGAACTGGACCTGCTGGGAACCGCCGTTCGCACCAGAGGCACCGACACTGGGACCTGTCTGAGGCACCACCTTCACACGACGGCGTGAAGTAACAATGCTGGACTTGGTAGGTTTGTCCAGGGAGATGGCAGACGGCACAATCTCGGAAAAGGGGGACAGATCGCCGGCAGGATTTAGGAATGACATGGTTTAATCTTCCCAGCATACTTTTATTTTCAGCATTATTCTTTCTTTAGACCTTCCAACCTTGCCTCTGCCCTTTCCTTATCCGTTGGTCCCTTCTCCTTGTGTGCGTGCTTTGAACCCTTGCCGATATGTTCCACCATGTCACGAAGCGTCATACCACTCTTGCTGTGCAGTTCGCGTACAACAGCAGGATTGTGTAGCGGTGATGTCTCCTTACGATTAAGCATTGTCTCCAAACCGAGCGTGAAGTTTCCCTTTCTCACCATTTAATCTTCTTGGAGATAAAATAATGGATTTGGAAGAAGTAATCAAGGAGATAGAGCAGGACCAACTCTTCCAGCGAGGCATTACATCCAAAATCTTCAAGTCCATGCTAAACCAACCTTCACTGGTTTCAATCAACTCGGCAAATGCAGTGAAAACGGAGAGCGAGAATGGATACTACACTTTCAAGGTTGATTTCACACGACCCATTTTGGATGTCGATACTATCCAGTTGCTCACTACTTCGATTCCACAGGCAAATGCTTCAATCCCTAACACTGCGATTACTTTTTGGTACTACCGACTCAGTCAGTACTCTGGGACTGCTCCTTCTCTGAACAACCTTTACTGCGTGCGTCTGCTTCCGTCCTACTACAAACCGGAGTTCATAAATGATCCTGAAACATACGGATGGAATAAGACATTCAACTCGTATCCGAGATTGAGAGATGAACTTGTTAAATCATGTGAGAGGGATTTGGGATACGACAACCTCGAAATACTAAAAGATAGTGAAAACCCACAACCTTATCAATACATCAACTTCCCTATTCTTCCAGGAGACATCAGCATCACCTACAACTCCACTTACAACAAGTTTCAAATGACTGGAAACACGACTAAACTTGCTACTGCAGAATGGAGCAACGCGACTACTTATGCTCTTGGCAGTGTTATATATTACATTAGCAACAGAACATACACATACACAAGTTTGCAAAATGGTAATCTAAATCAGAATCCTGAAAGTTCGCCGTTATGGTGGAAACGAACCTACAATGAGATTGTGGCACCATGGAAAAGCACTAGTAGATACGAGTTTCTTAATATTGTTCAGTCAGGTGGCGTATTGTATCGTGCAACCAGAGATTCATTGAATAATCCACCGCCAAATGTGACATACTGGGAGAACTTTAGTGCAATCTCACCAACTCCGATTATTTACAACTATCTCATTACAGGATACGATGATCCCAATGTAGCGAAACGACAGGGCGAGTTGTTCCAGATGCCTTACAATCCATCTCACTACTACCAAACTGCAGACAGAGTATTTACTGCTAATCGCGTATTCCAGGCACTAACCGAAACATCGATATATACGCCTGGTAATATAGACCAAGACGACGAGACAAAACCTATAGTATATAACGCAGGAGTATATCGCAGACGAGTGGCAAACCAACCTGTTCAAAACTGGACTATACTAACGCCAAATCCTACCAATGTTCCCATCTGGTCGCAGTATCAGGCGTACAGGGTCGGCGATCTAGTTTATGATAATGATTTGATGTTCAAGTGTTTGATTGCGAACACGAATGCAGAACCAACTGCGAACCTTTCAAATGGCACATGGATTCTACAGGCACAGCATCCTTACAACGCAACGGAGTGGCAAGAAGTAGCGAACTTGTATAACTTTGGAGATTGTGCCTATTTTTTTGGAACGCTTTGGATGGCAAACCAATCCACTGATGTCTCACCAAGCGAACCAACATGGACCGCAGTGGGACGAAAGGTTTGGCAAAACTTTAACTACGATAATGGTGCAGAATACTACCAAAATGATGTAGTGTATTTCAACGGACGATACTACGAACGAAACGCTACAACCCTAAACGCAAATCCGCCTGTGGCATTGTGGGATATAAACACATTTTACCCTGCAAATGCGATAGTTCAAAATAGCAATCAGTTGTTCCGTTGTCTAATACCTAACCAACGCAATACACCAGTATATTTAGTAGATACTTGGAGTGCCGCAACTACATACGAAGTTGGACAGACCGCTGTAGCAGGTGGCGTACAATATACATGCCAAGTAAAGCATCTCAATCTGAATCCAACTAACCCTATTCCATCATGGTCGAACGCAAATGCTTATGTGCCTTGGAACATAGCGTTTGTTCCTGGCGTTCAAAGTTATAGATGCACTAACCCTGTTGGACCATCGCCTACTCCACCAAACGGAGATGGCGGAAACTGGCAGGGTGTTTTCGGAGGCAACAACATCACGAGTGTATGGGTGCCGAGTAATGTATTATACTGGCAGAGATTCGCAGAGAGCAACTGGAATCAAATAACTGCTCCGCGAGCAGAAACATCAGGGTTGTTCGGATTAAGTAGTACATACGACTTTGTAGAGTATTACGAGAGAACTGGACAAACATTAGAACTTGTTAGTTTTCCAAACGGCATACCTGGACAACCATTTAATCCTTCACCGGAACGACTACTGAACTCGATTTTGGGATTCACATGGAACGGCATATTCAGTATCGACGATTTGTTTTACTTAGAAACTAATGATGTTGGTGTTAATATCGACGCTAAAAATGTGACCTTATTTAATCGCATGCGTCCTGTCCCAGTGTATAAAGTAGTAACCCAAGTTCCTGTGGCATTAGAGTTGGAGGACACGCCAACTGCAATCGCTACGCGAACTTACACTGCCGAAGGGTACGCTAATCTCGTGTATTCCAGTATAGTCAATATTTACACTAATATCGTGAGCGGTTCAACTTTGGACACGATCAGAAACACTAACCTTGTCGCAACCACATCAATGAACTGCGGAAACTTGGGCATTGCTTTCCATGGAAACTACATTGACACGCCACTCCAACGAGTAGCAGGAGACATTAACGAACTCACAATCGAACTTCGTGACGAGGTCGGCGAACCATTTTTCCTGACTAACAATGCCATCATGACTGCGACATTCAAGATTACATACAAAGATGGCAATGTGAGAATAGAAGAACCTGCTTGAAAAGAATGTAATGCTTAACTAAAAGATGGCATCCACAAATCGTCCGGATAAAATAACTCTGGATGCGTCGAGTGATTTGGAACTGAAGCAGTTGGCGAATAACGGCGTGTATTCCAGTTTCCGAAATCGCCTGACTACGCCTGTTCTCGGAGCAAAGGGCATTCAGGTTCTCAATGTGAATCTGATTAACTCCGTGCTTCAACTGAACGATTACTCGCTGACTTTCTGGTATGCTGTTGGTGCAGCACCTCGTCGCCTCCGCTGTGTCCGTCTTCACCCTGCTTCGTTCGTGCAGTACCCAGGTTGGACTTCTTTTGTCAAGAACAAGTACTTTAATGACTGCGATGAACTTGTTGCCGCCCTGAATATCGCTGCGAACACTGGCGGTGATAGTGCCACTTTCAATACATCATGGGAGGCAAACACCATTCAGTTCGCTTTTGATGATGCTACGCGACGCATTACCATTTCGTCTCCTACCGGCGAACTGCTCACGCCAGTCGCAGCGGACGATCCTGCAGTTCTAACTATACTCGCAGCGAACGGAATACGCATGAACGACATTAACAATCCTGGCGGTGCTGGTCCTACGCCAACCGCCGCATTCGCTCGTGTCCAACCTTACCAGTTAGGGTATAGCATGAATGCTCGACTCGGTTTTGCCATGTCGTACTACACGACTGGTCTGTACTGGGGTGCTAGTTCTGCTCGTGGTAATGCGTGTGCGTCAGGTCAGCAATCAACCGGACTGATTGAGGCGGATGCTTCACCCATTCTACTCGGATGCCAGAATGTTAATGTTTATCTCGATATTGCAACTGGATCTGGGTACGATTCAAAGAACCGAAAGAACTTGGCGGCGAACATTCCGATTGAAGTTGGACCGCTGAATGTGAATAGTTATACCCTGTCATCCGTTCAGGCACCGCTACTCTCGACTCCCAACGAAATCTACGAGATTGGTGTGCTTCTGCTTGATGAGAATGGCGTTGCCTTCCCATGCCCACCGAACTATAATGTACAGGTTGCCGTTGCTGTGATTTATTAAATCTAATCCTTTAACAAATATGGCGTGGAATGGCACAACTCCTAACGCTCCAAACTGGCAAGGAGATGTCAATGAGAGCAGTGGAGGTGATAGTGTCGGAGATTTATACATTACGCCTGATCCACCAAACACCACAACTAATCCTAGCATAGGACTTGACGGACGAAATGAAGTTCCACTGCCGACTGCTTATAATGACTTGGCAGTGGAAAACCTAACTGCTACGAACATCAACGGAAATCCTGACTTTGACGCTTCAAAATGGTCGCTGTTTCGTGCTATTAGTGATGTTCGTGGTACGCTTGGGGCATTCAGTCTTCCGCTGTATTCTATAAGCGACTTTTTGAACATCACTGCTGCGAATAGTATATCCGCACTAGCAGGGAGCGTATCAGCAGGCATTTCGGTTACTGCCCCTATTGGTGGGTTTAATCAGGTTACAGCAGAAGACATTAATGTATCTTTTACTGATGAAACTGCCGATGTGAATATTTACGGAGCAAATCTTCTTGCAGGGGATAATGCTTTGTATGTAGAAGGAGGCACTACCCTAACAGGAGGCGGTATAGTCCATGGAACTACTATTGGAGCGTTGCGAGACCCTTTGGGAACTGGATTTGATTTAGTCCGCATCGATGTTCTGCCTGCTGGTATGCTTTTGACTTCTGCAACTTTCATTACTATTACAAGTGCAGGGGCAACTGCGGTTTCTGGTGCAGGAACACTTGCCCTGGCAGGTGGCGATTACATTACTTATAACAGCGACGAACACCGCTTTATCAACACATCATCAGGAAACGATTTTACTGATATTCTAGTCGGAAATATTCATCCTTCGTATAATGGTTCTGCAAATCTGCGTATCAATGGCGGAGGTTCAGGACGCGGAGTAGAACTTGCTGATGTAAAGAGCATAAACCTTTGGACTGAACTGCCGATTGCTACATGGGTCAATAGCACTTCATATTCAGTAGGCACGAAGGTTAAGTTTGGTAATCAGTGGTATAACTGCGTCGTAATCAACGCTTATACGCAACCCAACATTCCGATTCCTAACTGGGTCACTGCTTCGAACTATATTGCAGGTACTATTGTGTTCTCTGCTGGTTTAGTTTATAGATGCTCTGCCTCCATTTCAGGTTCTACTACGCCTCCTAATCCTTCAAGCGATCCTAACTGGACGAACCTGGGATTTACCACAAATGCTATTACACAGATTTGGACGGAGTATTTCCCATACACTTCTTACATTCAGGGCGACGAGTTGAGTTATGTGAGTGTTGGGTCGGTGGATGCAACCTTCGTGGCGACAGATTTATTAGTCGGCAAGACAGATCCGTACCTAATAAATACGACTGCGTCTATACTCGCGGACTCAGGTGTGCGAGTAATCAACAACTTCAACAGCATACAACTGAAAGGTCAGGTGGGTTATAACGCTACTTATGGGTTTTTGAGTTCAACTGCCGATGTAAGCACCATAGCACAGGACAATAGCACAGGTCAGTTAGTAGTAACCACGAGCGATGGACTGACGATTAATACAAGTACTTCAACTGATTTCTCTGCTGGTGATGTTGTGAATCTGAAAAATCTAACTTTGACTACTGCATTGAATCCTACATGGTCCGACATTATCCCATATGCCCTTAACGCCATGGTTGAACGAGATGGATACAACTGGCGTAGCGAGATCGCAAACAACATAGGAAACATTCCACAGGCATTCCTTACGCCGTGGTTGTTTTCGAGCAGTTATGTTGAGGGTAATGTGCGGTATGATGTGGGAGCGAACAAATCTTACCTCTGTATCAACGATATTTCAGGAAGCACAACTCCTCCGTCAGGCGACACTACCAACTGGCAGGAGTTCCAAACTGGTTCAAGTGCCGAAGATGTTTGGATTCAGATGAATGCTGTGGTACAAAGCACGATTGTTGGCGACCGATTGAGTAGCATACAGATAGGAGGGCAAACTTTCGTGGGCGAGGCAGGAACTTACATGTTTATCGGACAAGACCCAGAGCAAGTTGGAACGCTAGACGCTATTGCTGGGTCAAGCGGAAGTTTAACTCTTATTGGAGCGGAGAATGCGACTTTAGGTGCTTTGACTGGAACTGCTGGGGTTATTGGCGATAGTGTATATATTCAAACCATTCCTACGACAGGGGGCGATATTCTTGTAGAGGCAAATGACGGACTTACGCTGGGTGCTATTAATCAAGTTCAACTCGCCTCTACAACTGGGGATGTTCTTATTTCATCTCTCGCAGGAGATATTACTTTGAATAGTGCTGATGCTCTCACACTTGGCGGTGCTAATAATGTCGCATTAAGTTCTACTGCTGGTGATGTTGTTATTACAAGTGAAGTAGCAACGAATATTACTGCGACAACTGGCGGTATAGCAATCACGAGCGATGCTGGTAGTATTACTCTCACGAGTGCGACAGAAACAAGCATAACAGCGGTGGATTACATAAACATTCAAGCAGACACAAATGTAGATGTTATTGCGAATACAGGCACTATTGCTCTAACATCAGGGACAGATACTACTATAACTGCGACTGCTGGTGATTTATCGCTCGTCGCAGGAGACAACATAAACCTTACTGCAGGAGCAGGAGACAAAGTTATTGTTAATAGTACTCTCGACTTGACGGATAAAAACATCATCAATGCTGACACGATCACAGGACAGGGTGCTTTGACTCTCGCTACGACTGGTGCGACAAACTTGAACTTATCCCCTGACACAGGCGGACTGATTGTAGCGAACAAGGGACTCAACATGTCAAACAATAACATCACGAACGCCAACACGATTACAGGACAAACTGCTCTGTCTTTGACTGCTGCGAACGGAGCGGTTAATATCGCAGCGACAGGAACAGGCAATCGCATCAACTTGAATAGCGATACATCTTTGGGAAACCGAACCCTGTTTAACTTCACAGGCACGAATGTGGGCGGTATTTTTGGACTGACTACACAACCACTCAACTTGGTGGGAAATCAGGCGGTTAATCCAGCGGTCACTATTCGTGGAAGTTTGACCATGTGGTTGAATGCTACGACACAAGCACCAGGTAATAGTATTAGTGGAGTCACAACCCTAAATGGTCGCAACTTGTTCTCATACGGAAACTTTTACAACACGGCAACTCAAACACTTGGGGCAATCAATACCGCAACACGCATTCAAATGAATACGAGTGCAAACAACAATCTTATTACGCTGGATAGTGTAACTAACATCGGCAGATTGACTTTTACTAATGCAGGGATATACCAGGTCGCTTGGTCAGGTTATTTGGTTCATGGGGCAGGAGGAACAGCAAAGTCAGTCATTTGGATACGCTTGAACGGAACTGATGTTGCTGGTTCAGGCAAGACGCAGAACAATAATAGTCAAGTGAATGAAGCAAACTTATCGTCTTCGTCGTTAGTGAATGTAACAGCAGGTCAGTATATTGAGTTCTACTGGGCGAGTGATTCCACAACAATTCCGCTGACTGCCGTTGCCGCAGTTGCGCCGTATCCAGCGATGCCTTCTTTTTCATGTTCGATTGAGATTGTTGGTTGATTCTTTTATCTGTAGTCCTTATAAATGTCGGCACGGAATAGTTATAATGTAGCACCTATTCCAGGCGATAATAACGGCGGATCCGGGGGCGGTGGCGGTGACGGACCTAATGCAGATGGCGGACTCCCAGTTGGTTCAGTCATACCCTACGCAGGAGCAACAACTCCTCCAAAGTGGTTGCTGTGTAATGGTTCAGAATACAGACAGGATAATGCCGAAGACCTATATGGTGTGATTGGGTATTC
>CANHUF010000091.1 GCA_947463715.1 Sphingobacteriales bacterium | reverse complement strand
TAATGCAGAAATCTGTAGAAGAAAACAGTCCGGAGAAGCAAAAAAAATTCTCTGAGAAACTGGATGATTTTTTTCTTCATAATACATGGGGATATCTGATAATGGGCGTTGTTCTTTTTCTTTTATTCCAATCTGTGTTCTGGATTGCTGAATATCCTATGAATGCTATTGAAGAAGGAGTTGGATATGTAGGGGGAAAATTAGGGGAAATTCTCCCTGAAGGATGGGTAACAGATTTATTGATCAATGGTGTATTAGCTGGATTTGGAGGAATAATTGTTTTTGTTCCCCAAATAATGATCTTATTTGGTTTAATAACCTTGTTAGAAGATACAGGTTATATGGCCAGGATAAGTTTTTTATCAGACAGGATAATGAGAAAAGTTGGTCTGAATGGAAAGAGTGTAATGCCCATGATAGGTGGTTTTGCATGTGCTGTACCAGCAATTATGAATGCAAGAAATATTGAAAACAGCAAAGAGCGCCTACTCACAATAATGGTAACACCATTTATGAGTTGTAGTGCACGTTTGCCTGTATTTACAATACTCGCATCACTTGTGGTACCAAACGAATATATTTTCGGTGTTTTAAGCTTACAAGGTTTGGTATTGATGGGCCTATATGTTCTGGGAGTAGCAGTAGCTATGGGCGTTGCATACATACTTAACATATTTATTAAAATAAAAGAGAAAAGTTTTTTTATCCTTGAATTACCCATATACAGACAACCCCGTTGGAAAAATATATTGATAACAATGGTTGAAAAAGCTAAAGTGTTTGTATTTGATGCTGGAAAGATTATCATGGTTATTTCTCTTGTATTATGGGCTTTAAGTACTTACGGACCTGCGGATAGGAGAAAAATAATAGAAGATACATACACAGAACAGGTAAGTAAAAACCCAGCTAATACAGAAGAATACGAACTTTTAAAATCACAGGCGTTACTTGAAAATTCCTATGCAGGTATACTTGGCAGGGCAATAGAGCCAGTAATAACTCCATTGGGATATGACTGGAAAATAGGTATCGCATTAGTCACATCATTTGCAGCAAGGGAAGTTTTTGTAGGAACAATGGCAACAATATACAGTGTAGGAGGTGATGCAGATGAAAACAGTGAAACTTTGCGCAATAAAATGGCTTCTGCAAAAAGACCAGATGGAACTCCTGTATACACAAAAGCAACAGGGTATTCTTTACTCATTTTCTATTTACTTGCCATGCAATGTATGAGCACACTGGCAATAGTAAAAAGGGAAACAGGTAGTTGGAAATGGCCTATCATACAATTACTTTACATGACAGCAATAGCTTATTTCTTAAGTTTTGTGGTATATCAGTTATTAAGTTAACAGGCCACTAGATATAAGTTCTTTTTCAAGATCAGATGCAGAAGTAAAATGGAAGGATTTTATTCCAAATGATTCGGCAGCTGCAATATTTCGAAGATTGTCATCAATAAAAATAGCATTGTATTTATCGATAGAAAATTTGTTGATTAGAAGTTCATAGAAGTCATAAAAAGGTTTTCTTGTTCTTTCTTCACCAGAAACGAGTGTGCCATCAAACCAATGCAAAAATTCATACAATTCCAGCGCTTTTGGAAAAGTTTCAGCACTCCAGTTGGTTAAGGCATAAAATTTGAACTTACCTGTTTGTCTTAAATTATTGAAAATAGACACAGTTTCTGAGATTGGACCTCCCAACATTTCTTCCCAACGGTCATAATAGGCCTCTATGAGCCTCTTAAAAGCAGGATATTCATTAATTAGGATCTTATTAGCTTCTGCAATCAAACGTCCTCCATCCTGCTCCTCATTCCATTCAGCGGTACACACATTATCAAAAAACCATTTACGTTCATCAGTATCCGGAATAAGTTTCTTGTACAGATAGTCAGGATTCCAATCAATTAAAACACCACCAAGATCAAAAATTATAGTATTAATCTGATTCATAAAGAAATTTAAACGAAACCATTAGCCCTGCTGATGTCTAACATTCTTTTAATGGGAATAACAGCTTTTATAAGAAGTTCATCTGATAATAATAACTCTGGTTGTTCTGATAATAAAGCATGGTATATTTTTTCCAGTGTATTTTTCTTCATGTGTGGACAATCATTGCAAGCGCAACTGTTATTAGGAGGAGCAGGAATGAAAACCTTATGCGGTGAAGCAAGCATCATTTGATGTAATATTCCTGTTTCAGTAACAACTATGAATTTTTGTGCAGGATCCTGCTGAGTAAACTTAAGCAATTGTGTTGTAGATCCTATAAAGTCAGCATATTGTAGTAAGTCTGCTTCGCATTCTGGATGCGCTATAATTTTAGCATCAGGAATATCAACCTTTAAATTAAGTAGCTTGTCTATGCTGAAAATTTCATGAACCATACATGCACCATTCCACAATACCATATTCCTTTCTGTTTGCTTGTTGATATAAGCACCAAGATTGCGATCAGGCGCAAAAATTAAAGGTTGTTCTTCAGGAAAACTATTCACAATAGACATGGCATTACTGCTCGTGCAAATTACATCACTCAGGGCTTTAATTTCTGCGGAACAATTGATGTAGGAAATAACTTTATGATCAGGCAGGCTTTCTGTAAATTGTTTAAAAAGGTCCGGGGGACAACTGTCACTCAGAGAACAACCTGCATCAAGGTCTGGAATGAGTACTTTTTTATTCGGATTTAAAAGCTTTGCTGTTTCAGCCATAAAATGCACACCAGCAAAAACAATGATGTCAGCATCAACATTTTCAGCAGCCTGAGCCAATTGAAGGCTATCACCCAAAAAATCAGCAATGTCCTGAATGTCTGCTGTCTGATAATAATGTGCCAGGATAATGGCATTTTTTTTCTGCTTTAAATCTAAAATTTTTTCTCTCAGATTCATGTGAACAACTCCTGTATTAATTATATATCTATTCTTTATTTATAAAATACCTATTACTATTACGGCTGTGGAAATGTGAACAACTTAAAAATAATCCGCTTTATTAAGAGCTATCCACAAATATCCACAATAATTCACAAACTATGTCTTTTAATCAACGTCCTGTAAACAGGAAAACTGGGTAATCTAATTAACAATCCAAAAAATCTTAACTTAAACTATCAACATTTAAAATAAGCCGGAGATCGTGTGGAAATCTTATGAGCAAAATGTGATTAAAAGGAAAAAAAACAACCAAACCACAAAAAGATAGTAACAAGGTATGCGAAATACACAATCTCAACATGTCAAAAAGTGCAGAAATTAACAGGAATTCAGTGTTATCCACAATTTGTTAATAACCATTTTTACCCTATTTTTGCCACCCACTATATTAATATAAGAAGGATATGTCAATTATTCAACAAATCAGGGACAAAGCAGCAGTTTTACTGACCACGATGATCGCAATAAGCCTTATCGGTTTCCTCGTTCAGGATGCCTTTATTGGGAAAAGCGGAAATATGTTTGACGGACAAGCAACTTCTGCAGGAACAATCAATGGTAAAAAGGTAGATATCATTGAATTCAACAATAAGGTAAACCTGGTTGAGCAAAATTACAGGTCTCAGGGAATGCAGACCAATGAAATGATGACACAAAGCGTCATTGAAAATGTATGGAACGGATATATTCAGGAAGAAATCATCCAATCCGAGGCTGCGAAACTTGGACTTACCGTAACGCCAAAGGAAATGGGAGCGGTTTTGTTTTCTGAAGAAGCACCACAGGAGTTCAGACAACTCTTTACAGACCCCAAAACCGGTGGTTATGACGTCAATGCTGCAAAAAACTGGTTCAACAACCTCAAAAAAAGCGCAAAGCCTGAAGATGTTGCAAATATTACTGCACAGTTGATCAATCCTATTGAAATAAACCTCCTTACCCAAAAATATACATCGCTGTTCACTCAGGGTTCATATGTTCCGAAATGGATGCTTGAAAAAATGAATGCAGACAATGCCTCTTTTGCAACAGTAAGCTATGTTGGTGTACCATATACAATTGTGGCAGACAGTACCATTAAGGTAACTGATTCAGAAATCAATGAATATGTTAACGCACATAAGGATGAATTTAAGCAAGAGCATATAAAAAGTATAGCTTATGTGTCATTCGACGCCAATCCAACTATTGCGGATTCACAAGCTGTTGTAAACCAATTGGTTAATCTTAAATCTGCTTTTCAGGAAGCCTCAGATGCCAAGGCCTTTGTAACAAGGAATAACACTCAGCTTCCCTATTTTGATGGCTTTGTACTCAGTTCTAAAATGCAGATGTCTGCAAAAAATGAAATTGTTGCAATGCCTGTAGGTCAGGTTTTTGGTCCATATTTAGACGGTGGTGCATTTGTACTGGCCAAAAAACTAGACAGAAAAACTTTACCTGATTCTGTTAAGTGCAGACATATCCTTGTAGGCATTACAGATCCGCAAACGGGTCAGATGCGCAGAACAGACAGTGCTGCCAAGAAAACAATTGACAGTATTTACACGGTTTTGAAAACAGGTGGTGATTTTGGTACCCTTGCCTTAGCCTATAGCGACGATCAGGGTAGCAAGTCTAACGGCGGAGAATACAATTTCTCTTCACTTGATATGAACCTTGATCCTGAATTTTCAAAGTTCATCTTCAACAAACCAACAGGATCCAGAGAGGTTGTTAAAACATCCTTTGGATATCACATTATTGAGGTGTTGAATCAGCGCAATTTTGAAGAAGGTTTCAAGGTTGCCTACCTTTCCAAATCGATTGTTCCAAGCGAAACAACTGATATTACTGCTTCCACAGCAGCAACACAATTTGCAGCACAGGCAAAAGACATGAAAACGTTTGATGAAGCCGCTTCCAAAATGAAGCTGAACAGAAATACCGCTGATAATATCAAAGAAATGGATTATTCAGCAGGAAATCTTCAATCTCGTTCACTTGTTAAATGGATATTCGAGAACAAGCCAGGTACTGTTTCAGAACCGATTGACCTCAAAGACCAGTATGTTGTGGCCATTGTAACCAATGAAATAAACGAAGGTGTTCAACCTGCTACTGTAGCACGCGTACTGGTAGAACCAACCCTCAGAAACAAAAAGAAAGCAGAACAGCTCGCTGCAAAAGCAGGATCTGAGAAAAACCTCGACAAACTGGCATCCCTTTTTGGTGGAATTTCGGGTAAAGTTGACACACTCAGGTTCTCTGATCCGTTTGTTCAAAATTTAGGTACAGAAACTAAGGTTATTGGTGCAGCGTTTAATAAAAAGAACTTGTCTAATACATCAGGTGCTATTGACGGACAAAACGGCGTATATTTTATCCGTGTTGATCAGGTTGGTGCACTTCCTTCAGCTGCTGTAGACCTTAATGGTCAGAAGAAAGCAATGGAGGGTCAAATAAAACAATACGCTGGTTACAGCACCATGGAGTCTCTTCGTAAATCAACTAAAATAGTTGACAAAAGAAGAGAAGCCGGATACTAGAAACAGACTGCTCATGAGAAAACAACAGCTCAGCCACCTCACAAGGGTGGCTGACGCATTTTTGCTAACTTTGTAAGATGGATGAGATAAGAAACAAGGTTGCGGAAAGTGGTTTGATTACCCTTGATCCAGAAAAATATTATCCGGTAAAAGAACCACAAACATTTGATATAAAAGACTTTCTGTACAGGGAGATGTTGTTACGGGAGAAAGACTTCAGGGAGTCTATGGACCAGCATAACTGGTCTCAATATCAAGACGCTCATGTTGTAGTCTTTTGTTCTTCAGATGCTATCATTCCTTTATGGGCGTATATGCTTGTTTCTGCAAAACTGATGGGTATTGCTGGAAAAGTAACTGTGGGATCGGTATACGAAGCCATAAAAAGCGATTTTCTTGAACAAATTCACAGTATAGACAGGCTGGTATTTGCTGATAAACGCGTAATCATCAAAGGTTGTGGGGAAAAAGATATTCAACCTTACGCTTATGAGGCCCTTGCGTCACACCTTTTGCCAGTGGTCAAATCCCTGATGTATGGTGAACCCTGTAGCACAGTTCCCATTTACAAACGAAAATAATCACCCGTTATTTCCCGCAAAGAAAGCCCTGGCCCTTAAAAGATCATCGGGTGTATCAATACCAATACTGCTGCTCTCTGTTTCAATCATGCGGATGCCTACACCATTTTCAAGGTAGCGCAATTGTTCGAGCATTTCAGTTTGTTCAAGCTCACCAACAGGCCATTGTGTAAAAGACATCAGCACTTCTTTTCTGAAGCCATAAACGCCAATATGTTTAAAAAAAGGCAACGGTGATGTCTTGTTTCGCCTGAATGGAATCGGAGAACGACTGAAATACAAGGCGTCGCCGAATTTATTGCAAACAACCTTAACCTGATTGGGGTTTTCCGGTTCATCACCCTCTCCAAAGCGTTTCATCAGCGAGGCAACTTTTACAGTTGTATCTCTAAAGCTATCAATCAGACTGAATAGCGGATTTGAATCAATAAAAGGTTCATCTCCCTGAATATTGATAACCACATCAACATCCATATCAGCGATGGCCTCTGCGATTCGGTCGCTGCCGCTTTGGTGTTCTTTCACGCTTCGCTTAACCAGACCGCCAATTCCTATGATTTCCTTTTCAATTTCATCACTGTCGGTAACTACCCATACGGCATCGAAAAGCCCGGTTGCAAGCGCATTGCTGTAAACCATGCTGATAATGGTCTGGTCACCAATCTTGTGCATGAGTTTACCCGGAAAACGGCTGGCCGCATATCTGGCAGGGATAACTGCGATAGTTTTCAGAATCATTTCAGTTTTTGAAAGGGTCTTTTCATCAGCGTCAGAAAATCTTCATCCTTTTCGTTGGGATAATACTGGTCAAGTCCGTAACGAAGTTCTCTCGGATCGAGTTTCATAAAAGTTCCCAGCAAGCGATCCCAGATAGAAAAAACCGCACCATAATTACTATCGGTATAAGGTTGCTTCCAGTGGTGATGCACTTTGTGCATGTTGGGCGAAACTAGGAAAAAGCTGAGTCCTCGATCTAACCAGCCGGGCAGACTGATATTGGCATGTGTGAATCCGGTGATGAAAACCAGCAGCGTCTGGTACATGAGCACAGCAAACATGGGAGCACCGGAAAACAAGACGCCCAGATAGAAAAAAACGCCCCTCCATACTGACTCCAGCGGATGGTGACGCAGGCCCGTGGTTACATCCACATTGTTATCTGCGTGGTGAATGAGGTGAAAGCGCCAGAAAAGTGGTACCTGGTGTTCCACGAAATGACAGAGCCACCCTGCAAAAAAATCAAGCACCAGAAACGCGAGGATGATGACCATAAAACTTCCGCCACCCACCCAGTAGATGAGTCCGAAGTTGTTTGACTTTGTCCAGCCCGCAATTAATACTATTCCACCTGCAATCAGGGTATGGATTACAAAATGAATGGCAGTAAATCCAAAATTGGTGGCAGCGTGCCGCCCCTTGGATTTCTTATAATGGGTATGCACAAGTGGAATGACATTTTCTATCAGCCAGAGCAAAACCATTCCTGCTATAAAAAAACCCGCTCTTTCGAGGGGTCTTTTTTCGAGATCGCTGAAATACGAAATCAACGTATCCATATAATGTTGTTTAATTTGACATGAGTGGCATAGCCAGCATCAACAGGTCTTCGTTTTCATCCTGCTCAACGGGCTTAATCAGACCGGCCTTCGTTGGTGTGGAAAGCTCCAGGCGCACCTCATCGCTTGATGTACTGCCCAGCATTTCAATCAGGAAGCGGGCATTGAACGAAATAACGATGTCTTCACCATCATACTGGCAAGACATTCTTTCGTTTCCTTCAAAACTAAAATCCACATCCTGTGCCATGAGGTGCAGCGCGCTTCCGGAAATATTGAGGGTAACCAGGTTGGTGCTTTTGTTACTGAAAATACTCACACGACGCAGGGCAGACTGGAAATCCTGACGGCCTATGGTCATTCTGTATGGGTTTTCGGCCGGGATAACAACCTTGTAATCTGGGAAACGGGCATCCAGCAACCGGCAGGATAATTCAACCGTGCCATGTGTAACAAACATGTGGTTACTGTTATAGGAAACTGAAATCTCATCTTCATTATCCGGCAGAGAAGATTTCAACAGGTTCAATGGTTTTTTGGGAACGATGAAATTGTCGGCTTTCGGACAGTTTACTTCCTTAAGTCTGTAACGCACCAGTCTGTGTGCATCAGTTGCTACAACGGTAAGTCCTGTTTTCTCCAATTCGAAGAAAACGCCCGTCATAGCCGGACGAAGATCGTCGTTGCTTACAGCAAAAATCGATTTATTGATGGCAGTAAGCAGCTGGTGGCTTGTCATGGTGAAAGCCGAAGTATCATCAGCAGGAGGCTCTTTCGGGAAGTTATCCGGATTCTCACCCATCACCTTATACTTACCATTATCGCTCGTAATTTCAATACCGAAGTTTTTGTCGATATCGAAAGTAAGTGGTTGGTTTGGCAGGTTTTTAAGGGAATCCATCAGGATTTTAGCCGGTATACACACCCTCCCATTGTCTTTCGCCTCAATATCCAGGTGGATCTTCATGACCGTCTCAAGGTCTGTTGCAACCACCGTCAGTTTGTTGTTGTCTATTTCAAATAGAAAATCTTCAAGAATTGGCAGTACGTTATTTGATCCGATTACGCCATTAATCTGTTGTAACTGCTTCAGTAATGCGGATGATGAGACGATGAATTTCATTTGCTTTCCGATTTGTATATTGGCAAATATAACCCATCGGCGTGATAGGTTTTCATCTGATTTTTTGACATTTTGAGGAAAAAACAATTTAATTATGTTGAAAACGGTGTTGTAGCGGTAACATTATCTTTAATTTGCCTTTGATGGATGAAGAGATCAGACAAAGAAGGGTTTTGACGCCGGAACAGGCTTACGTTAAAATCAGGCATTTTTGTGCATTCCAGGAGAGGACGCATCTGGAAGTGAAAAGAAAATTATCCGGTTATGGCATCAGCTGGTCTCAGGCTGGTGAGTTGTTGTCTAAACTGATTGAAGAGGGCTTCCTCAATGAAGAACGATTTGCCAGGTCTTTTGCAGGAGGTAAATTCAGGATGAAGGGATGGGG
>CANHUF010000090.1 GCA_947463715.1 Sphingobacteriales bacterium | reverse complement strand
TCCCGCCATTCGTAAGGCATCTGTGCACGGGCCTGCCAAAGTAAAGAAGCAATATCATATTGCAATGCGCCTTGCATACCTCCTTGATAATCTATAAAAAAAGGCTGGCCATCTTTTATCATCACATTGCGACTCTGACAATCCCTGTGCATGAAAAACTGATTTTCTTCCTGCATGAGGTAGTTGCTGAGCAACTCAAAATCGTTCATCAACAGGTTCTTGTCATATGGCAAATCCAGTGCCCTGACAAAATAATAAAGAAAATAAAGGAGATCTGAGTAAATAGCCTGTTTATCGAATGAACGGGTAGCAATACAATTACCATAATCCAGTTCTTTACCCCCCTTCACCTGAAGCAAAGCAAGTGCATCACAGGTTTTCTTAAATAACTTGAACACCTCTTCTGAAAATCCTTCCTTGCGGATACAGTCAAATAATGAGACATTACCGAGATCTGATTGCACATAAAATTCACGACCCTCACCTTCCAGTAAGATGTTGGGAACGGGTAATGCCAATCCGGAAAAATGCTTTGTAAACTCAATGAATGCATTGTTTTCCGGAATATTGAACGGATTGTACGTGAGTATGTACGATTGATCAGGATAATTTATCCGAAAATACTGCCTGTTACTGCCCGCCTGAGCCAACGTTTCCAGCTGACAGGTCTGTCCGGGCTGCCATGCATTAATCTGATCAGAAACCTTTTGAAATGCGTCTTGCATAAGTTTGCAAAGTTACCTTTTATTCCGGAAGGAAAAAGCCCTTGGCGTATATTTGCCCTATGCTTAAAAAAGCCATGGATGAATTGCAAAGACTAAGCAGGGAGGATTTCCAGACAGCCCCCAAAACGGGCATCACTGTTTTGCTCGAAAATGTAAGAAGCATGCAAAATGTGGGCAGCGTATTCAGAACATGTGATGGCTTCATGATTGAAAAACTGATTTTATGCGGGTATACGCCTCACCCACCGCACAGAGATATCAACAAATCAGCACTTGGAGCAACGGAAACAGTTAACTGGACTGGTATTACAGACATAATGAATGCCATTGAAAGTTTAAGGGAGGAAGGTTATACGATTTATGCAGTAGAGCAGGTACATAACAGCATCATGCTGGATAAAGCAAGGTTTAACCCTACTCAAAAATATGCACTTGTCTTTGGCAATGAAGCTGAAGGTGTTCAGGAATCAACTATTGCAGCCTGTGATGGATGCATTGAAATTCCACAGTTCGGCAGTAAACATTCTTTCAACATCAGTGTTGCAACGGGAATAGTTTTGTGGGAAATGGTAAAACAACTTAAAGCATGAAAAAGCTGACAAACTACCTTTCACTGGTTAAATTCTCACATACCATTTTTGCACTGCCATTCGCTTTAACCGGATTTTTTTTAGGCGTCCGCGAAATTGCAGTTACTCAGGAAGGAGACAGCCTCGGCTGGTCTTTAACGGGAAATTATTTTAGTAATAATTACGACCTGTTTTTCTATGTTTTGCTTTGCATGGTTTTTGCAAGAAGTGCCGCGATGGCATTCAACAGGTACCTCGACAGGGATTTTGACGCAAAAAACCCAAGAACGGCTGTACGCGAAATACCAAGAGGTGTAATCAGTCCAGCTGCTGCATTGCGGTTTACTATACTCAATGCTGTTTTGTTCATTGTTGCTGCAGGCCTGATCAATACAACATGCCTCTACCTCTCACCTGTTGCTTTACTCGTTATCCTGGGCTACAGCTATACCAAAAGATTTACACCCCTTTGCCACCTCGTTTTGGGTGTGGGTCTGTCACTGGCACCGGTTGGTGCATTTATTGCAGTTACAGAACATGCCAATGTTGGTATCATCCTGCTATCACTGGCGGTAGCCTGCTGGGTGAGTGGCTTTGACATCATTTATGCCCTTCAGGATGAACAGTTTGATAAAACCCAGGGACTGAAATCAATTCCAACCATGCTGGGGCCTGTTCGATCACTCCTTGTTTCTAAAATACTGCATATCATCACAACAGTTTGCATCATTGCTTCCGGCATATTATTCAACATGAACTGGCTGTATTTCACAGGGGTAGCATTATTCTCGCTCATGCTGATTTGGCAGCATCTACTGGTAAAACCAAATGACCTGAGTAAAGTGAATATTGCTTTTATGACAACAAACGGACTGGCAAGCATCTTTTTTTCAATCGCTGCTGTGCTGGATTTATTCATACTCAATTGACTTATGGCTAGAATACTGGCATTGGATTATGGAAAAAAAAGAACCGGTATTGCGGTTACAGACCCACTGAAAATTATTGCACAGGGACTAACTACGGTTGACACACAACAGCTTTTTGAATTCCTGAAAGATTACATCAGTCGAGAAGCCACAGAACGAATTCTAATCGGTCTGCCTTTTAACCTCGATGGCTCTCCTACAGATTCAACAGCTGCTGTTCGGCATTGCATCAGGAGGCTCAAAAACACTTTTCCTGACATACCTGTCACACCCGTAGATGAGGCTCACACTTCACGCATGGCGGGCAGGGCTATGGTTGAGATGGGTATGAAAAAGAAAGACAGACAAAAGAAGGGGATGATTGATGAAATTGCAGCCACAATCATATTACAGGAGTATCTTAACTTTGCATCATGATACTTCCTATTACAGCCTACGGGCACCCTGTTTTAAGACAGGTAGCCAAAGATATCACACCTGATTTTCCTGAGCTCAATACATTGATCAGCAACATGTGGGAGACCATGTACAAAGCCAGTGGCATGGGATTGGCCGCACCCCAGGTCAATCAATCCATACGGCTTTTTGTTATTGATACTGCGCAGGTTTTTGAAAACTACGACGAGGAAGAAAGAGCAGTGTTTGAAGGTGAAACAGGATTCAAGAAAATTTTCATCAACGCCAAAATCACTTCAAAATCAGGTAAAACATGGTCATGCGACGAAGGTTGCCTGAGCTTACCTGGCTTCAGGGAGGATGTAAGCAGGGAGAATATTATTGAAATTGAATACGTGGATGAAAACTTCATAGCCCACAAGGAAACCTATAAAGGATTGAATGGCAGGGTAATTCAACATGAATATGACCATATTGAAGGAAAACTCTTTATCGATCATATTTCACTCCTCAAAAGGAAGATGCTAAAGAAGAAACTGGATGACATTACCCTGGGAAGGGTTAAAGCAGGTTATAGGATGCTTTTACCCAAGTAAAACAATGGATGAGCATGGGCTCATCCATTATACAATAAGTCATAGTACTCAGCTGCCATTCTGTTGGAGTCAAATTTGAAACGAACATCCTTCATGCCATTCTGCACGATCTGCCTCCAGGTATGTGGTGCGTCATAATAAATTGGCAAAACTTCCTCTTTTAGTATCCTGTACATTTCATCCAGGTCATACTGATCCTGATCGTGAACATGCATACTTTCATAATCCTGCGGAGGAACTACAAATCCATTGTTACCGTGGTTAATAAATTCAACAATCCAGCCATCATTTGTTGAAACATTTACTGCGCCATTCATGGCAGCTGTCATACCACTTGTACCTGATGCCTCCCGGGGAACCCTCGGATTATTCAACCAGGCATCTGAAGCCTGTTTCAGTCTTTTACTCAGTCCGAGCTCGTAGCCTGTGCAAACTGCCATGTTATCGTATGCTTTGCTCAGGTGAACGAGGTGATTAAACTCTGTTATGGCAGGGTAATCTACCGGATAAGGTTTACCTGCCCAGATAATCTGAACCGGATATCGGGAATCATTTAGCAATGCTTCAAACCGATCTCTGTCTCTTGTGAGTAAATCAGCCCTTTTGTACCCTGCAAAACGTCTTGCCCACACAATTGTGAACACATCCGGATCCATGAGCTTACCTGTTTGATCTGCAACCAGATCAAAGGCCCTTTTCTTTAGGAACCGCTTACGGTCTATAAAACGTTCATCATTTTGCTCATCCATGGCAAAATACAGCTGCTTATCAGCCCAGTAACGCCAGTTTTGTGCGTTGGTGATATGGATAATCGGACAAACACCTTCGCTTTTGTTCCACATCTTGCGACTGACATGTCCGTGCAATTCGGAAACAGCATTGGACAACCTCGCGAAACGCAGCGCTACCAGAGAATGATTAAACTGATCATCATGTATTCCTGTAATCTCACGTACTTTTTCCAGCGGCATTCCACAGAAATATGACATTTTATTACACAGGTAAATATCGTGTTTTTCATTGCCCGCCTCTTCAGGTGTATGTGTGGTAAATACCAGTTGCTCTTTAAGGGCTTTAAGGTCGCCACCGTTTTTGTTCAGCATATAAAACGCAGCAGAAATCGCATGCGCTTCGTTCAGGTGATAAACATCAGGCTTGAAACCCAGTTCGTCGATTAATTTCGCACCGCCTACACCCAGCAGAATGAACTGTGCTACCTTGGTGGCAACATTGGCATCATAGAGGCGATGTGTTATAGTCTGAGAAACATAATCATTTTCAGGGCAATCCGTACTCAGCAGGAAAAGAGGAGCGGATTTGAATGTTTCCGGATTCAGATAAAAGACTTTCACCCAAACCGGTGCATCATGTATCATGATCTGGAATTTTAAACCCGTATCTTCCAGAAAATTATAAATTTTTTCATTCCACTGAACCTGCAGGGTAAGGTCCTGATTCCTGGCCTGATCATAATAACCATACTTCCACAGGATGCCAACACCAATCAGATTCTGACGCAACTCATACGCACTCCTCAGGTGAGAACCCGAGAGAAAACCCAACCCACCGCTGTAAATTTTCAATGGCTGGTGTACAGCGAACTCCATGGAAAAATAAGCTGCTTTTTTGGCATATCGTGAATCAGTGGCGTACGGTATGGAATAGTCACGAAAGTTTGTCATGCCTGATCGGTTTTAATGAGCTTGCAAGATAATCTTTTTTTGAGGAAAGCGGCAGATTTAATGTGTTTAATCTACACAAACGTTTGCAGTGATTTACTTTTGTAAAAAATTATTACCTTGAATTATGCGATACCTATACATTGGCATTTTATGTTGTTTAATACTAAGCAGCTGCAAACAAACCGCAGAGGACATTAACAATGCAGAAAATCCTGAAGTAAGTGACTTTATCGCTTCATTCCGGGAAATTCAGCTACCTGTTCAGTTCAACAACAGAGATTTAAAAAAGCTATCTTCCGATAGTTTTTTTATCAAGTCTGCTGTTATTCGGAAGTTCATACCTGATAGTTTATTCAAAAGCGAATTCAAAGCTTTGGATAAAATAAAATTCTTCAGAAATGGGAGAATCCAGGCAGACGAAACAAAAGAGACTTATTTATTTTTGGTTGCTGAACAAAAAACCAAGTCGTGGGCATACGTCATTTGTTTTGATGAAAACCTTGATTACAAAACCGGTATGTTATTAACCAGCAATGAAGTAGCCGATAACATTTCTGAAGAAGCAAGCCTGGATAAACGCCTGACCATCATCAAAACAAGATCAAGAAATTCAAAAGATGGCAAAAACATATACAACAAAAGTGCATATGTCTACAATACCGAAGGCTTGTTTACATTGATTCTTACAGAGAGCAATGAACCTGTTGATCAACAAACTGTATACAATCCGATAGATACACTTGCCGCAAAAGATCCGCTGAGTGGGGATTACAAAAAAGATAAATCCAATTTTGTTTCAATAAGAGATGCAGGCAAACCTGGCAAACTGAATTTTTTCATCCACATAGAAAAACCAAATGGAAACTGTGATGGTAGTCTGCGTGGAGATATGACTATGGTCAAACCAAAGACTTATCATTTCAGCAAGGCAGACGACCATTGTATGCTTGAATTTACATTTTCAGGTAAAAACAACGTTCAGGTCAGGGAGTTGGAGGCATGTGGGAACCACAGAGGTGTGCGGTGTTCATTTGACGGCAAATACAAAAAATAAATTAAGGGAGCACCACGCCGGAAATAATATCATCGAAATTTTCCCGCTTCCGGATTACCCTGAGTCCGTCACCTTCTGACAGAACTTCAGCTGGCCGGCAGCGGGAATTGAATCTGCTGCTCATTTCAAATCCATAAGCTCCTGCATTACTGAATGAAAGGATATCTCCCGACTGAACTGCATTGAGGTCTCTGTCCCACGCGAACGTATCTGTTTCACAAATGTTACCTACAACATTGTATGTTTTCAAAGGTGCATCGGGATTTGACAAATTTTTGATTTCATGATAGGCATCATAAAACATGGGCCTTATGAGGTGGTTAAAACCACTGTTAACCCCGACAAAAATCCTTGATGGACTTTCCTTGATTACATTAGCCTTTACCAGAAAATAACCACACTGACTGACTAAAAATTTACCTGGCTCAAACCAGACCTCAAATAATCTCCCTGCCTGCTGCTCAAAGCTTGTAATGCGCTCAGAAAGCCTGCTTCCCAACGCTTCCATTTCGGTACCTTTCTCATCAGGCTTATAGGGCACCTTAAATCCTCCTCCAAGATCAATGACAGTCAAATCAGGAAACCTGCTGCTCAATGTTAGAAGCAGTTCCAATCCGCGCATAAACACCTCGAGATCCTTAATCTCACTACCGGTATGCAAGTGCAGACCTTTTACAACAAGATTTGTTGCCTCCATAATTTCAACAACCTTATCTGCCTGATTTACAGAGATACCAAATTTAGAATCGATGTGGCCTGTTGAAATTTTAAGATTTCCGCCAGCCATGATATGCGGATTGAGCCTGACTATTACCGGGTAACTGTTGCCAAAAGTATTTCCAAAAGCTTCGAGAATTGAAAGGTTGTCAATATTGATATGCACACCAAGGGCAGTGGCCTCAAGGTATTCATCCATTCCTACACTGTTGGGGGTAAAAATAATCCGGTCAGGAGTAAATCCTGCCAGCATGGCCAGCTGCACTTCATTCATACTCACGCAATCAATGCCCGATCCCTCATCAGCAAGCACCTTCAGGATATTTACATTTGTCAGGGCTTTACAGGCATAAAAAAAACGTGTATTGGTTTTCTGGAATGCCTGTTTCAGCTGATGATACTGGTAAATAATCCTTTCCTTGTCATAAACGTAAAGTGGCGTACCATAATCAGCTGCAGCCTTCAGTAAAATGTCGTTATTCAGTTTTGGTCCCATCTTGTATTACTTGCAATTACTCCACTACGTGTTCTTCACTGCTATTCCCCTGTCCCTCTTTGCTAATTTCTTGTCCCATGCCAGTTATTCCTTCGCTTTGTCCTATTCCACCTTCCATATCAAAATGATCAGCATTAACCAAAGTTGGCTCAACCATCGTTTCAGCCAGAACTTCGCTGATCTTCGGTAACTCTTCAGCTGAATTGATGCCAAAATAATCCATAAAATGTCTTGACGTTGCATACACAAGCGGCTTCCCAACAGCCTGCTCATTTCTTCCTGCAATCACAATCAGCTCTTTTTCAAGCAATTTCTGAATGGAATAATCGCAATTAACACCCCGGATTGCTTCTATTTCTGATTTGGTAATGGGCTGCTTGTAGGCTATAATTGCAAGTGTTTCCAATGCGGCATTGGAAAGTCGTTTTAAAAACTTATCGCCATTTAATTGAGCGATGGTCTGATGAAACTTTCTTTTGGTGAGGAACTGCCAGCCACCACCACTTTCACGCAATTCAAACGGATAAAATTCAGCATTATACTTTTCTCTTATCCCATCAATGGCAGTTTCTACCTGATCAATGACAATTTTATCATCAAGAAACCCGAAGGCGTTGTTAATCAGCTCAACAAGTTCTAAAGATGTGAGTGGCTTTTCACTGGCAAAAACCAGCGCTTCAATATGGGTTATCAGATTGGCTATTTCCATTGCTGCTTATGCTCACAGGGTTTACCGGATGAACGGGCGTAAATGTAAGGCAAAAACATCAAACCTAACCTTGTAAAGCCGCAGCTCCACTTACTATCTCGGTAAGTTCAGTTGTGATTGCAGCCTGACGAGCCCTGTTATATGAAATTTTGAGCGTTTTCAGCAATTCATTGGCGTTCTCAGAAGCTTTATCCATGGCAGTCATCCTTGCCCCGTGCTCAGATGCATTACCATCCAAAACAGCCTTGAATAACTGGGTATTCAAGATTTTAGGCATCAGCTCTGCTACCAGCTGGTCTTTGTCTGGTTCAAATATAAAATCTGCCTTTTTGCTGCTTCCAGCCTGAGGCTTATTCTTGGGAATGGGAAGAAACTGCTCTGCCACAAACCTTTGCGTTGCCGCATTGCGGAATTCGCTGTAAACGATATCAATGGCATCATACTCCTTATCCTGAAATGCTTTTACAGCTGCTTGGGCACATACCTGAACTTGCTCAAATGAAAGCTGCAGAAAAGTATCCCTGAAACTGGTATTAACGGAAAATCCACGTTTTTGAAAAAACTCTGCCCCTTTTTTACCTATAGCCCATATGGTAAGGTTACCTGCAGCCTGAACTGCGGCATATTTCTCTGCAATCAGAGCCAGTGCCATCTTTTGTACATTGGCATTGTATGCCCCGCAAAGTCCGCGGTCACTCGTTATGACTATAACCAGGGCTTTCCGCACCACTCTTGTTTCTGCCAGCGACATATTACTCCCTCCTTCACTGTTGCTGACAATATTACTTAACATCTCCTGCAACTTGCTTGCGTAAGGACGCATCTGGATGATCGCATCCTGGGCACGTCGTAACTTGGCTGCACTCACCATTTTCATTGCTTTGGTGATTTGCTGGGTTGACTGCACTGATTTTATCCTGTTGCGGACTTCCTTGAGTTGACCGGCCATGGGGTTTCTGAATTTTGCGCAAAATTAATGAAAAGATATCAGATAAGCACGAATTGGCTCCGAAAGTACCAAAGATGAGCTTATATATCAAGTGTCACATTGACCCATTCCGGATCAAATTTTGCATTGTATTTCCGGTAAAAATTGATAGCCGACTCATTCCAATCGAGTACCTGCCATACAATCCGCCTGAACCCTTTTTCTTTTGCCTCAATAACCAATTGGTCTACCAGTTGACGACCTATGCCCTGCCCACGCATGCTTTCTGTAACCAGAAGATCTTCCAGGTACATGACCTGCCCCTTCCATGTTGAGTAGCGG
>CANHUF010000089.1 GCA_947463715.1 Sphingobacteriales bacterium | reverse complement strand
TATTACATGAAGATAGAGTTTTGGAGTATTGGCAAGCCACATGATCCTGCGCTGAAAACAGCCATTGACATGTATACTGCCAGACTCGAAAAATATGCACCTGTAAGCTGGCAGATACTTCCTGTTCCCAAAAATGCCGGCATGCTCAGTGAAATGGATTTGAAGCGGTTGGAGGGAAAGATGATAACTGAATGGTTAGACAGAGACACAATTCTGGTTGCCCTTGATGAATATGGCAAGGAAATGGACTCCGAAGGATTGGCGTCATTGTTGGTAAAACGCGGAAACATGTCTACCCGTAAACTTGTATTTTTGATTGGAGGTGCGTTCGGACTGGATGAATCTGTTTTACACCGGGCAGACTATAAATGGTCATTATCAAAACTTACTTTCCCCCATCAACTGGTCAGGCTTATCCTTGCAGAACAGGTTTACCGTGCCTATACCATCATCAAAAATGAAAAATACCACCACCGTTAAACTAATTCAACATTATGAGCATAACATTTATAATCATAGCCATCACCTGTATCGTATCTATTCTTGCTTTCTCCCGTGATCAGCTTAAGGAAGACCTGCTGTTCTGGCCATTCCTGATTAAACGTGAAGGACAATATTACAGGATCATCACCCATGGTGCTTTACATGCTGATACCATGCACCTGATATTCAACATGGTTTCTTTCTATTCTTTCGGCATAGCGCTGGAAGAATATTTTTTCCCAGTCTTATTTGGGGAACTGGCGAGGGCCCTTTTTGCGCTTCTTTATGTGCTTGGCATCATAGCGTCTGTAATTCCTGACCTCATCAAACACCGCGATCATTCCTACTACAGGTCACTGGGGGCATCGGGAGCTGTATCAGCGGTTGTATTTTCCGCAATTACCATTCAGCCCAAAATGCCAATACAGTTTTTTTTCATTCCATTTCCTATACCTGGATATATATTCGGACTCGCATTTCTTGTGCTTTCCGCTACGCTTGCAAAAAAAGGTGGCGGCAACATTGGCCATAATGCACATTTCTGGGGAAGCATCTTTGGGATTGTGTTTACTTACGCTGCTGCAAGATTACTTTCAGGCGTTGATTTGATTCAACAATTTGTAGCTGCTGTAATCAATTAACAGGAGTTATGCAATTAAACTATTGTTTTGGAGTAGGTATTCATGCCCAATTCAACAACAATACCAATTTTGTTTTATCTGTGACTTTAAACCTGTCGTCTATCCGTTGACCCAAAACCCAAATGATTTTCCTGTCTGATTCAACAACCCATTGTTTTTCTTTTTCATGACGGGAAAGTTTTAAATCCGTAAGAAACCTTGAGATCTTTTTCTTCTTTCTCATACCAAGCGGATAAAAATAATCGCCGGTTTTAAAAGGTCTGATGACCAGCGGGAAAGCTATTTTCTCAAAATCAAGCCAGGCCTGATTTTGAGAAGTGTCGGGATGTTGCTTGTTTTCGTGAACAGACACATAGAACCTTCGACCATTCAATTCAAAATCTGAATCCGGATGATCAACAATTACAATCTGTGGAGTATCACTATTTGTGGCATTGATTAGCAGCCAATCTCTGTTTTTTAACACACGGTGAGTGTCGGAATTGATAAATTTTCCTGTAGGCGCTTCAATCAGGTGTTGAATTGCATCGAGTTGTGCTGAACCAAAACCATATTGTTTGCAGATTTCAAAAAGTAAAGCTTCCGGATAAGCTGATTGCTTCAGCTTATTGATAGGGATTGCAAAATGATCCCCCCTATTCTCCACAAGTTTAGCAATTTGCTTGTCCATTTCGTTTCTGTAAATACCTGCAACTGCTTTCAGGTGTTTTGCAGTCTGAAGCACATTATTTGCTGCATTGGGAAATACTTTTTCAATTTCCGGCAATATAACCTGCCTGAATAGGTTTCTGGTATAATGGACGTCAGCATTTGAACTATCCTCCACCCATTCAATCCCGCTTTTTGTTGCGAAATCTTGAATGGATTCCCTATCAGCAAAAATTAAAGGTCTGAGTATATGATCTCTTCTGAAAGACATGCCCTGCAATCCGGCAATACCTGTACCCCGGAAGAAATTCATGACAACTGTTTCCAGCTGATCACCCGCGTGATGAGCCGTAATGAGCCAGCTCTTTTGAAGACCTGTTTCAGAACTTTTCAATACTTCCTCAAACCAGTCGTAACGGAGGATTCTGGCTGTTTCCTGTAACCCTTTCTTGCGTAAAATCATTTCCTGCCTGGTATCAAAATGTTTGACCAAACAAGAAACATCCAAAGCCAATGCCAATGAACGAACAAAAGCTTCATCACGATCGCTCTCTGCACCTCTCAACTGAAAATTACAATGTAAAATAGTAAACGGGACACCTGTTTGTATGAGGAGATGAGCCAGTACAACGGAATCCAGTCCACCACTGCAGGCTAAAAAAAAACTGTCGCCGGCCCTCCAACAACTGTTGCTAGTCCAAAATTTAAGGAAATCAGCTGGTAAATTACCAGAGGTGTTTGTTGTTTCTGTTGTCATAAATCTATCTCCTCTTCTAACTGATTCAGTGCAGCATTCAGTTCATTTGCATCATGGGTAGCCTGAACAAAACGCGATGCCTCAATTCCAAGTTTATAGATTGAAAGTGCATCTTCTATCTTGTTTATCCTTTCAAAAGCTTTTCCGAGATGCAGATAAGTACCTGTGTGGTTTGGATTTATCCCTATTAAAGCTTGCATTACTTCAATAGCACCTGTTATATCCCCTATCTTGAGTAACTCAAGTGCCAAGGCATGTCTGCTGAAGCAATCTGCAGGATCCTGCTCAATAAATACTTTTAATTTGTCAATTCGTTCCATTTGGGGAAAATTTTGCCTTTTACCGGCTGACATATTCAGTAAACGGACTATATCTTTGTACAAATAGTTGTTACAACAACGATATTTCAACAAAAGCCATGAAAATACTGGGTATGCATCAGTAAGACACCGGATACAACTGCAAAAATAGACTTCACAGACAACAACACGAAATTTGCAGGTGATGTGTTTGAAATTGTATCTAAGATCATTCAGGCGATAGAGGGGGTGAGGTTGTTTTTTTTGTAAATTTGTTTTGTCTATGAAAAAAATTGAATTGGAAATTGTTGCCTTGTCCCACTCCATTACGCAAACTAATTCATATGCGGTAGTGCTGGGAGAAGTAAATGGATTACGCAGGTTGCCTATCGTAATTGGCGGATTTGAGGCGCAGGCAATTGCTGTTGCCCTTGAGCGGATGAAGCCTACCCGCCCCCTCACCCACGACCTGATGAAAAACTTCATGCTGGCCTTTAATGTTGATTTGCATGAAGTACTTATTGCAGACCTTCAGGAAGGCATTTTTTATTCCAAGCTGCTCTGTTCCTCAGATGCAGATACTGTTGAAATTGATTCCAGAACTTCTGATGCACTGGCTCTGGCTGTAAGATTTGGATGTCCGATATATATTTACGAAACCATCTTCGACATAGCTGGTGTAGAAAATCCCGATCAGGGCGTAATTGAAGAAAGTCCGGTTAAATCAGAACCTTCTCCTTATGAAGACCTCAAAAAGATGAGTCTGGAAGACCTGAATACCCTTTTGAATGAGGTCCTCGAACAGGAAGATTATATTCGTGCAATAGCAATCAGGGATGAAATCAATACCAGAAAAAAATAACACCAATGGTCGTTTTCCCCAATGCGAAAATTAACCTGGGGCTGCGGGTAAAATCCAAACGACCGGATGGTTATCACGAGCTGGATACTGTTTTTTTCCCACTTCCCATATGTGACATTCTTGAAATCGTTGTTCAGCCAAAGCCTGAAAACAATGAAAATATAACTTTCTCCAGCACTGGCCTGGATATACCCGGCGATACAACCGGCAACCTTTGTATAAAGGCATATGAGCTACTCAAGAAGGATTTCTCTACCCTTCCTCCAATACAAATGCACCTGCATAAAAATATTCCAATGGGCGCCGGAATGGGAGGTGGTTCTGCAGATGGGGCTTTTACCATCCGGTTGCTGAACGAAAAATTCAACCTGGGGCTTAATGCGAATCAAATGATATCCTATGCACTTCAATTGGGAAGTGACTGCCCTTTTTTCATTTTAAACACCCCCGTAAGTGCAACTGGCAGAGGAGAAATAATGGAACCCGTAACATGTGACCTCAGTGATTGGAAACTCATTGTTATCAATCCGGGGCTACACATAAGCACCGCTGCTGCATTCAGGCAGATTAATCTCAATCCGGATGCAACACCCTGCAAAACTTTAATCAATCAACCTGTTGAAACCTGGAGAGGCAATCTTGTCAATGATTTTGAAGAGGCTGTTTTTCCTATGCATCCTGAACTGGCAAACATCAGGAATCAATTGTATGCATTGGGTGCAGTTTATGCTTCAATGACAGGCAGTGGCTCAACAATTTATGGTATTTACAGGGAGTTACCTGATCTGAAAGGACTATTTCCTGCCCATTATACCTGTTTCAGCATTGAGAAAGGTGTTGCTCACCACTTATCCTGATTTTCGATTACATGCTGTTTTTTTACATACCTTTGTAACATGTCATCCTCGGTTAATTGCCCCACTTTGATACTTGCTGCAAACCTTGATTTACTCAATCACTAGCGTATTCATTTGATACAGGCTAACAATACGCCTTTACCTTTTCAGTTTCAAACATAATTCATTCATTCAACGCAAGTTGACATAAAGATTTTTATATGTCTGCTGTTCAGTACCATATCGATCTTGAACTGGCTCACGGAGCGCATAATTACCATCCCATTCCTGCTGTCATTACCCGGGCATCGGGTTGTTATATGTGGGATGTAGATGGCAAACAATATTTTGATTTTCTCAGCGGTTATTCCGCAGTAAATCAAGGACACTGTCACCCGCGGATCATAGAGACGCTTAAAGAACAGTCCACGCAGTTAACCCTAACTTCAAGGGCATTTTATAATGACAAACTGGGAGAATATGCCCGATTTATAACCGGTTTATTTGGTTATGACAAATTACTCCCAATGAATACGGGTGCTGAGGCCGTTGAAACAGGTATCAAACTCGCCCGCCGTTGGGGATATGCTATTAAGGGCATTGCTGAAAACCAGGCCAGAATTGTAGTTTGTTCGGAGAATTTTCATGGCCGAACAAGTTCAATCATTTCCTTCAGTACAGACCCCAGTTCCTTTGCTGGATTTGGTCCGTATATGCCAGGCTTTGACATCATTCCATACAATGATACCAAAGCACTTGATCAGGCATTGGCCAATCCGAATGTTGCCGGATTTTTATTCGAACCCATTCAGGGCGAAGCTGGTATAATCATACCGGATGATGGTTACCTGACTGCTGTAAGGCAGTTATGTACCGCGCATAACGTATTGATGATTGCCGATGAAATACAGACCGGACTTTGTCGCACAGGTAAAATGCTTTGTTGCGATCATGAGCATGTTCGTCCGGATATTGTGTTACTTGGAAAAGCACTTAGTGGTGGAACTTTACCGGTAAGTGCTGTACTTGCAGATGATGTGGTGATGCTCAATATTCATCCCGGAGAACACGGTTCTACATTTGGGGGTAGTCCGCTCGCATGTGCAGTTGCAACAGCCGCTCTTGAGGTTTTGCTGGATGAAAGGTTGGCTGAAAATGCAGACCTCATGGGAAAAAGGCTCAGAAACGGACTCGAACGAATCAATTCCCTGTTTATCAGGCAGATCAGGGGTAAGGGTTTGATGACTGCGATTGAAATTGAGCATGAGGATCCTGAAGCAGCCTGGCGGCTTTGTGAACTCATGATGGAAAGGGGGTTACTGGCTAAACCCACCCATGGTGATAAAATAAGGCTTGCGCCACCATTGGTTATCAATGCAGCTCAGATTGATGAATCACTTGATATTATTGAAGCAAGTCTGAATGCGCTGAAAAATACGTTTGAAGCACTTAAAGCCCCTGCTTTTTCTTAAATTTGCGTCCAATTCAATACACATGAGTGAAGAAAGATCATTGCATTTTCTGGAAGAGATTGTAGAATCAGATATAGCTGCAGGAAAACACACGACCATACATACCCGATTTCCTCCCGAGCCGAATGGATATCTCCATATCGGACATGCCAAGAGTATTTGTCTGAATTTCGGAATGGCAGACAAATACGGAGGCAAAACCAACCTTCGTTTTGATGACACCAACCCTGTTACGGAAGACACAGAGTATGTTGAATCAATCATGGCTGATGTACGCTGGCTGGGCTTTGAATGGGAAGAATTACATTATGCATCTGATTATTTCGATCAGCTTCATGCCTTCGCTTTAGAACTTATCAGCAAAGGGCTGGCTTATGTAGATGACCTTTCGGCTGAGGAAATAGCTGAAACCAAAGGAACCCCTACATCACCGGGTAAAGCATCTCCTTACCGAAGTAGATCGGTTGAAGAAAACCTGCGTCTATTTCAGGAGATGAAAGCAGGAATGTATAACGATGGTGAAAAAGTGTTGCGTGCAAAAATCGATCTGGCTTCTCCTAATATGCACATGCGTGATCCGATTATGTACCGTATCAGAAAAACGGCACACCACAGAACTGGAGATAAATGGTGTATCTACCCTATGTATGATTTTGCGCATGGACAATCAGACGCCATTGAGAACATAACCCATTCAATATGTACCCTTGAGTTTGAAGTACACAAGCCACTCTACAACTGGTACATAGAACAACTTGGCATCTTCCCTTCCAGACAATTTGAGTTCGCTCGTTTGAACCTTACTTACACAGTGATGAGCAAGCGAAAATTGTTACAGTTGGTGCAGGAAAATATGGTCGATGGATGGGATGATCCACGTATGCCTACGATTTCAGGCATGAGAAGACGTGGGTATACGCCCTTGTCTATTCGGAATTTCTGTGAAAGAATAGGGATACAACGCAGGGAAAACATCATTGATGTTGGATTACTGGAGTTTTTTGTACGTGAAGACCTGAATAAAACAGCCTTAAGGAGGATGGTTGTACTTGATCCTATTAAGCTCATCATTACCAATTATCCTGAAAACAGCTCAGAAATTCTGCATGGTGAGAACAATCCCGAACTGGAAGATAATGGTGGCTATCGAGACCTCCATTTTGGTCGCGAGCTCTGGATAGAAGCAGAAGACTTTATGGAAGAGCCTGCCAAAAAATGGTTCAGACTCGCACCTGGAATGCATGTAAGGCTTAAAAATGCATATATCGTTAAATGCACAGGATTTCAAAAAAACGAAGCTGGAAAAGTCACTGAAGTATTATGCGAATATTTTCCGGAAAGCAAAAGTGGTCAGGACACTTCCGGAATTGCAGTGAAAGGAACAATGCACTGGGTTTCAGTTGCTGATTCATCCACAGCTGAAGTGCGTTTATACGACAGGTTATTTCAGGTTGAAAACCCATCAAACGAAGATGGAGATTTCAAAACATATATCAATCCCAATAGCCTTGAAATCATTGCAGATGCCAGGGTTGAAAACAGTTTGCTTGAAGCTAAAGGCGGACAACAATTTCAGTTTATCAGAAAGGGCTATTTTACGTTGGATAACAAATATGCAACTGAAGGAAAATTGGTGTTTAACAGAACAGTTACTTTGAAAGATACCTGGAGCAAGGAGGTTAAAAAATAAATACCGTATTACTGACAGCGCTTGTTATAAAGAAATTTTATACTGGTATGTCCCTCCACGGGTAGCAATGATGGTATCCTTTTTACTGATATTCACACCATTTCCCTTTGCCTCCCATTGCACAAACGTTGATATATCTCCGGCAGTTTGAAAATTGATCATAGTGTCGATTTTACGTCCTCCCGGAAAACTTATTCCATTTCCAATTGGACCATAACTGTAGCTGAAAGTCAAAAATTCAAAATTTGTAACAGTCTCCGCTACAAATCTTACTGTTAATTTAGCTGCTCTGAATAAAACGAAATTCTGTATAAATGGAACATTAACATGAGTACTGTCCAGATCAAATACAATTAAATCATTTTGATTCAAAAAACCATAGAAATAATCATTTTTAAATGCCTGTACACTGAAGTAACCACCATTGGCGCTAAAACTTGTTTTATCAAATTTGAAATTATACGCTCCATTTGAATTTGTTGTTGTTTTACCTATATAACGAGTTGGATTGGTGAGCAAAGCAAACCCGGGGGGGCGATAAAAAAACCGGAGTTCAACACCTTGAAGACCGGCGTTTGATGGTGTGTCGACTACCCTACCTGTCAAAATAAAACAGTTACCTGTGCAGTTTATGCCGTCAAACTCGGGTTTTGTTTTTCTGCATGCTGCAAATAGAAGGATTAGTGCTATGAATATGAATGATTTCAAATACAATGCTACTGCGCTTGCTCCTTTACTTTACCATCTGGAAGAAATGCCATTATAAAAATGACAAATGAAGCGAAAAGCATGATGTATAGTCCGCTTTGTTTTTCAGGACAATACCCACGATAGCAGGAACCGAACAGGAGAAAGTTCTTGATTGCATAAGCCACATTCAATCCACCTGCCAGAAAAGCAGTCCTTTTCAACCAGAGCACAGGTATAAAAGAACATACTGTAGTGATACCGCCAAACGTAAGCAGGAGTTTAGCAGGTTTACCATACATATTCTTTTCAGAATAAAATCCAGTAAAATAATTACTGATGTCTGCATGGTATGTCCAAGGCATGAAACATGATGCCAGCAGAATAACAAATGCGAGCAGACTTATCCATTTAGAATACCTGGTCATAAAAAAAAAGCGAAGGGGGTTTACCTTCGCGTTGAGGTCCCGAGCGGATTCGAACCGCTGTAGAAGCTTTTGCAGAGCTCTGCCTAGCCACTCGGCCACAGGACCAATTGTCAGGTAATCTCACCTGAACAGTTGCAAAATTAGTACTTTTGCACATAATTTCCCAAAGCCATTTTAGCGGTTTTGGAATAAAATAAAAACATGGGTAAAATCGAATCTTCTGAGTTGATTATCAATAACCGGGGCGCTATTTATCACCTCGACTTAAAACCTGAAGAAATTGCAGAAACAATCATCACGGTTGGTGATCCATTCAGGGTTGAAAAGGTAAGCAGGCATTTTGACAGCATTGAGCACAGGTCT
>CANHUF010000088.1 GCA_947463715.1 Sphingobacteriales bacterium | reverse complement strand
GAAATAAGAAGAGGATTATTAACAGCCACAGTTTTTTTCAATCTCTCCCTGTCTAATTCAGTATTATTCAGTGAAGCAAGTAACTGATTTAACACAGGATCTATATTGCCCAATACAGAAGACTGAATACCAGAGATATAGGAATTCGCAGATAACTGATTCGAAAGGTCATCCATTACAGACATCTGTAAATTAATATCACTCAACTTCTTGTCATTATCCCTCACTGTTTCTAGAAACAATTGTCCCTGCTTGCTTATATCCACTGCACCGGTATTTGCTTTATATTGTTCTATTTTTCTTTCAATATCTGTAAGGTCAGCACCAATAACCGATAACCTGTCTTCTATAAATTGAATAGCATTTTTTGCAGCAATATTTTTTTCCACAATAGCATCTTCATTATACCGGTTTATAATCTGGTTAAGCACATCTTTAGCCAAATCTGGAGTCATGTCTTTATATTCAAGTTCTACTACACTGGATAATTTGTTAGCAGATTTCACCTTGACCGTTTCCAGAACATGCTTTGCAGTTGTTTTTACACTTTGGATATGAAAAGTATACATACTGTTTTTATCATAAATAAATTCTTTGTTAACTACAGTTAATTTCAATGGGCCGTATTTTGTATTTATCCATTCACCGGTTCTTCCGGCGTATTTGGCATCCAGCTCAACACTATCACCAGATGCGTTAATTTTTAAATTCAGTTCATTAGGCGAATCTTTTAACTGGTCAGGCAAAGCTGATTCTATAACAAAAGGAGACGTTTCATAAATCCTTCTTTTCTTCCATCCTTTTTGTTCATAAATAGGTATATATAATTTAAGATCTTTAATTATAGACTCGATATTCTGAGTTGACTGCAACACTTCAATCTCATTTTCAATAATTTTTTTAGACCTCATTAAATTCAGGGATTCCATCAATGATGGATCTTCATATCCTTTCTTCTCATCCTTAATGATTAATGATGCAGTTGCTCTGAATTTAGGTTGTGCCCACTCTATGTATACGAATGCCATTGAAATGAAAAACAAGGATAACAATAGGAAAACCGGCCAGTAAGGTTTATACTTTACAATTATTTCTGCTATCAGACTCTCTTGTGGTTGCTGCTTTTCTATTTTCATAAGAATTACTTTTTACAATACCCGATCTAAAACAATTACCATTACAGACAGCCCAGACATGAATACAGGTAACAACTGTCGTGTTCTGCCAACACTTGCAAGTTTATTTTTATTGGGTTCTACATATATAATGTCATTGGGCCGCAAATAATAGTATGGGGAGTTCAGGAATGATGCCGAATTGAGGTTTATGCGCTTAATTGTTTTCTTGCCATCCGCTTCTCTTATCAATAATATATTGTCTTTTTTTCCATAAATTGTAATATCACCTGCCAGCCCAAGTGCCTTAACCAATGATATCTTTTCACTGGGAACTGCAATGACAGAAGGCTTAGCAACTTCGCCGATAACAGTAACCTCAAAATTGAGGTGTCGGATTGTAACTATCGGATCGATCAGCAATTTTCTTTCTATAATCATCGTGGAAATAAAATCCCTGAGCTCTGATTTACTTTTTGAAACTGCTTTGATATTGCCAAGCATAGGCAATTGAATAAATCCATTTTCATTAACCAGATAACCGCCATACTGCATTGTGTTTGTTCCTGAATTGCGGTAACCAGCACCCCCATTGGTGGAATTGAAGACGGCCGAAGCGTCTGCATTCAAACTGGTTATACTAATATCCAGAATGTCATTTTTCTGGATAAGTGCGTCATGCTGTTCCAGGTCGCCAGCATAAACTGCCTCCTTTGCCTCGTTAAAATAACTGATACGCTGCGTATTGAGACAGGAGCCGAAAATTAACGATATGCAAATCAATTTAACGTACTCTGGAATTGCAGGCAGCATAATTTCAGTATTTTATTTCTGAAACGAATGTATGCCTCAGGTAAAGTTTCCGAGATGACTTAAATCAATTTATGGAATGACCAGAATCAAACCAAAAACTGAAACCCTTTGTAGCAAAGGGTTTCAGGCAAATTATATGGATTAATTAAATTGTTGGATTAATGACTAAAAGCATATTCATCAGATAAGTCAGATAAAAAATCCAGCTACTCCTGAATTATCTTAACGGTTTTGACGTTTTTGTTTTGCTTCACGCGGTATACAAATGTGAGATTTACCTGACGTGGACGGAACCCACTGTATCCCTGGAAAGAAAAATTGGTTCCAGTTACTGTGGTCCTGGTTTTTCTTGAATTAAAGACATCTGTAATATTAAGGGTTAACGTTCCCTGCTTTTTTAAGATGTCATGACTCGCTGATAAATCAGCATAAAATAATCCTGCCCTTCTTCCTTGGACTGTTTTCTGAGCTGCCTCATAATTCATCCTCCATTGAATGTCCAGCGCACTGCTTAAGCTGAACCTTGAAGTGTGCCTGAGAAACCAGCTGTAGGTATCTGCAAGAAAGGTTGGAAGAATGTTTGTGCCATCAATTTTAGCATAAAACAAGTTGAAATTTCCATCCATCCGCAACCATTTATATGGCTTTATAGTAGATGTAAACTCAACGCCGAATGCTTTTTCCGATAACAAGTTTTCAGTACGGGTTACTGCATTACCGAGATTATCTACTTTTCTTATACGATCAATTCTGCCAGTGGTAGACCGATGATACAATGAAGAAGTAACTGATCCTTTTTCAAATGTTTTAATATGACCTATTTCAAAAACATCACTGAACTCCGGATTAAGATCCGGATTGCCACTGAAGAAGCTTCTGCTGTCAGACAAGGTCACATACGGACTTAGATCATTATAAAACGGCCTTCTCACTCTCCTGCTGTAACTCAATTGTAATCCGTTTTCTGCAGGCAACTGATAATCAAAATGAACACTTGGAAAAAAGTTCAAATAATCTCTGGGATTCACTTCATTGGTTTCCTTTAAAGTAGTAGTAACATCAGTAAATTCAGCCCTTAGTCCTGCCTGATATCCAAAATTTCCTTTCTTGTTGGAAATGATGCCGTATAATCCATGAATATTTTCGTCATACAGAAAGACATTATCCAACCCGGGTATTACGTCAAAAATACCTGATGCGTTTTGCTGGGTAACAAGATAGTCATTAACCATTTCCCTGAAACTCGTTCTTAAACCTGTTTCAAGCTTGCCTTCCTTTCCAAAAGGATATATATAGTCTACCTGTAATAACCATTGTTTTTCAAACTCATCATTCAAAGACTTTTGATTCAGATACCTGTTTTTAATTTCAGTACCGCCAGGTGTAAAACTGCTTTGAAAATACGATTGGTCTGAATTCTCCCAATAGTCTATATACTTGAACTCGCTCGTAATCTCATGTCCCTTCTTCTTAAAACTTTTTTTATGCACAACAGAGAACTCAGAATTGGGTTCATCCTCTTCCTCCAGTTGCTTTCTATTCACATACCCGGTGATATTGGACTTGGAATTCAGGAAATCATCATACCTGAAATTGCGCTCTCTGCTAGCAAGGCTTCCCCGGTACAAATATGCTGCAGTAAGTATACTCTTTTCATTGAAGAAATAGTCTAAACCTGCCCGTACATTGTTGTTGAATGTTCTTAAGCGCATGCGATCCTCTTGTTCAAAAAAGAACGTTGAATCTCCGGAAACATAAGACTGTGAAACCTTTCCGATTGCAGGTTGAATTCGGTGTGCAATGCCATAATTAACAAAAAAGTTAATCTTGTTTTTCCGGTAATTCAGGTTAGCTGCAACACCATAATTATCCGGATTACCCGTAATCAATTCAAATGAGCCATTGAAACCCTGCCGCCTGTCTTTCTTTAATACAATGTTGATGATGCCTGCCATACCCTCTGCTTCGTAACGAGCAGACGGGTTTGTAATGAGCTCCACGCGCTCCACCAGGCTTGCCTGCAGCTGCTGCAAGCCGCTGCCACCTTTTATACTTACCAACCCTGAAGGCTTACCATCAATCAGTATCCTGACATTATCACTGCCCCGCAGTTTAACAGCTCCATCCGGATCAACTGAAACAGATGGTATGTTTTGCAGTATATCAGAAGCATTACCGCCAGCGTTGGCCAGGTCTTTCCCTACATTGAATATTTTTTTATCAAGAGACAACTGCATGCTGCTTTTTTCAGCCTGAACAACAATATTATCAAGCATTTGTCCTTTTAAGTCCTTCAAAAACAAAGACCCCAGCTCTATCAGGCTATCTCCTTCCTTTACCACCAGATTCATGATCAAGGGTTCGTGCGTAACATGGTATACCTCCAGCTTGTATTTCCCCGGTAAAGCTGATATAGTAAACCGGGCATCAGCCAAGAGGTTGTAGCCCTTGATCAGGCTATCTTTCTGCTTCAGCAATACACTGGCAAAGGATGCAGGAACACTGTCTCGTGCACCCAAAACAATGCCTTTGATGGCTACAGGAGTTAAAGACTGTGACTTAAGGTCTGAATAGCTTAGGAGAAAAACACAAACAAGGGATAAAGAAATGTACCGCATCATAGTTAGATGACAATTTAGTTATTTTCTCTCAGGTTTGTGCACAGAACTACGTTTAGTGAAACCTGTGATAATGTTTACCTTTGAAGACAAGAATTGAAAGATGCTGTACCTACATAAATTACTGCCCTTTTTACTATCGCCGTTTCTGTTGCTCTGTTTTTTGATTGCAGCAGGACTAATCAGAAAAAAGTACCGCTTGATCTGGTTTTCATTGGTTACGATGTTATTCCTTTCTACTCCTATTGTAAGTAACTATCTCTTTTCCCTCCTTGAAAATGCCGGCAGCAGAAAACAACCTGCAGATATGGCACCTGCTGATGCCATCGTGGTCTTAAGTGGGATGACCCACGGGGTTCCGTCTAAAAGCGGACCAATAAGTGAGTGGCATGACCCTGACCGTTTTTTTGGCGGTATTGAATTAATGAAATCAGGCCTGGCACCTAAACTGATTTTTACGAAAGGAAGACTACCCTGGCGGCTTGGCCCCACAGAATCTTTTATTTTAGAACAGAAAGCCATTGAAATGGGCATTCGGCCCAATCAGATACTTACAGCTGAAGAGGCTGAAAATACTGAAGAAGAAGCTGAAGCCTTAATCAGGTTGCTGGATGGAAAAGCAAATCACATCATTCTTGTTACATCTTCTTATCACATACCAAGGGCAGTCATGATTTTTGAAAAGGCTGGCTTCAGGGTTCAGCCCTATCCCGTTGATTTCAAAACAGGTGGCAACCGGATTGTCCCAATGGATTTCATACCCCGTCCGGATGGACTATCAACGGTTGAGAAGTGTGTCAGGGAAACAATCGGAAGGATCTATTACAGGTTGAAATCCTGATTATTGCTGCGCAGCCATAGCTGCGAGTATTTCTTTTTCAGAAATAGCCGGCTGTTCTATCTTATCCATTTTAACTTCAGTTGTTTCCTCAAAGACATGACCATCTTCATAGCCAACTGAAACATAAACAAATAAATGTTGCCTGGTGGCTCCCTTGAATGTACCTTTTACAGGAGTACAATCCTTAAAGTTGCGACCAACAGCAAGTTTTACATGCGTCTCTCCTACCCAGGTGTTATTGGTTGGATCAATGCCGCACCATCCCTTTTGGGGTATATAGGCCTCCACCCAGGCATGGGTTGCACCTTCTCCACGCATACCGTTTTTATTGGGACAAATATACCCACTTACATAGCGGCAGGGTATGCCGGCGGTGCGGAGTAACTGTAGCAGCACATGAGCAAAATCCTGACAAACACCTTCCCGCAGTTTCATGATTTCATCAACCGTTGTCTCAATGTTTGTGATCCCTTTTTTGTAGGTAAAATTGTCAAAAATATACCTGCTGCAGGATTCAACCAATTGCCCAATGTTGCGGGTACCATCATTAATATCACTGCAGATTTTAATTATTTCATGCTGACAAACAATCTGTTCTGCCTTGGAAAGCTCCAGTAATAAAAGAGATTTTTGTATTTGTGTATGCAGGTCAGTAAAACTGCCCACATTATTTGTGATATCTGAATCCGGTGCAACTGTTCTAACCAACAACCTGCTCTCCACCTTTAGCTCCTGATGCCCTTCCAGCACATTGAAAAAACCTGTTCTGTTACCCCAGTAATCCTGATAAATCTGGATCTCCGGATCCCCGGTTATAATGAGCTCATGCTGAAGTACTTCCTGGTCTGATCCCGGGATAGGGTAGATCCTCAGTTCATTCACACTTTCTGAAACCGGAAACTCGTAAAGATATCTTGTAATATGCTGAATCCTGAACAGGGCCATGCTACACGTTTATGCGTATGAAAAGAAGGAGTGAGACAACTGATTATGAAAAGTATTGATATTACTCTGTGTGATGTCAAGAAATCCACGCAGTGTTTGATCTTGCAATGCGTTTTGGTCAGCGTACTGAACATGACTGAGCAGCCTTCCAAATAACCGCATCATCTCAGTTCTTCCGGCAGGTTGATTTTGCTCCACCAATTCTTCCAGATGTCTTTTAATCCGTTCCAGACTGTACATGACCGAATGCGGAAACTGGCGGTTAAATATCACCTGATCAAGCACATTCTTATCAGTATCACTGCTCCGGTAATTCTTGAGGTGTAGCTCATAACCTGAAAGTGTAAACAACAAACTGCGCCAGTAAAGAATATCTCTTTCATGCTGTTTGGCTGAAGCAATACCATCGAAATGTGTACCAGCAATTGATAAGGTAAGCTGACAACGCTCAATGTATTTACCCAGGTTCATAAAACCCCAGGCCATTCCCCTGGGCATAGTGCTGTCTGTAATCCCTGTGTACAACAGGCAGTTGGTAAGCAGCGTCTCCATGGTCACCAGCTGCTCACTAGACAAAAGCCGACTTGTGGTTTTGGGATTATTAATGAGGTGGTAAAGTTGATTGACCTGTTCCCACATTTCCTTGGTTATGTGATCCTGCATCCCTCTGGCATTTTCCCGGGCTTTATTCAGTATAGATTTCAGTGAATTGTTATTTTCAGCATCCAGCAAAAGGTATTCAATAGCCTGGTTAGGATTGGCTGTCAATTCCCTGCTACGCTCGGGAGATATCCCGGAAAAGACACGTATAACAGGCTCCCAGCTGTTTATACCAGATGAGCCTTTATCCAGAGATAACACATAACTGGTCATTAACATCCTTAACAGACCTTCCGATCTCTCGAGGTATCTGTTCATCCAGAACATGGAATCTGCAATCCTACTCAGCATCGTTCAAATTTTGTTTGAAGGAATCCGTATCAATGACCCAGGTATCTTTGCTTCCCCCACCCTGAGAGGAATTTACCACAAGGGAACCTTCCCTGAGTGCCACCCTTGTTAAACCTCCGGGAACAATATCAATCCCTGATGGTCCGCATAATGCATATGGTCTGAGGTCAACATGCCTTGCCTGAAGACTGCCGTCAATAAAACAAGGAACCGTTGAAAGTTTGATGATGGGCTGCGCAATGAATTCCCTTGGAGATTCCTCCACCCTAGCTCTAAAAAGCTTAACCTCCTCATCCGTGGCCTTATTACCCATTAGCATACCATAACCACCAGACTGGTTGGTTCCTTTCAGTACCATCTGATTGATTTTGCTGAAGACATACTCTCGTTCATCGGCATTGCTCATCTGGTAAGTGGGGACATTCGGAAGGATCGGTTCTTCATTCAGGTAATACCTGATCATATCTGGAACGTAAGCATATACAGCCTTGTCGTCTGCAACACCATTTCCAATCGCATTAACTATGGCCACATTACCCTTTCTGTATGCTGCTACCAGTCCGGGTACACCCAACACACTATCCGGTTTGAAAGTTAACGGATCCAGAAACTCATCATCCACTCTCCGGTAAATCACATCGACCTGTGTGAGTCCGCGTGTTGTTTTCATATAGACCTTGCTGTTATTCACTACAAGATCCGTTCCTTCTACAAGTGGAATACCCATCTGCCTGGCCAAAAATGTATGCTCATAATACGCTGAATTGAATACGCCGGGTGTGAGGATTACTGCAACAGGATTGCTAACTGATCTTGGAGAAAGTGCAAGCAAATTACTGTGCAGGATGAGCGGATAATTGTTAACCATCCTGACTTTATTCTCAGAAACCTGATCAGGAAACAGACGCTTCGTAACCTCCCGGTTTTCGAGCATATAAGACACACCTGAAGGCGTTCGCAGGTTGTCTTCCAGGATATAAAACTGTCCCTCGTCTCCCCGGATCAGGTCAATCCCTGAGATATGTACATAAATCCTGTGTGATACATCAATACCGGCAACTTCACGGGTGTAATGTGGACAGGAAGCAATGAGCGCATGAGGAATTATCCCGTCGTGCAGAATTTGCTGTTCGTGGTAAATATCATGCAGAAACATGTTGAGCGCCTTGAGACGCTGTTTGATTCCGCGTTCAATATGATCCCATTCTGAGGAAGTGATTATCCTGGGGATGACATCAAAAGGAAAAATCCTTTCAATACCGGCATCATCACTGTAAACGGTAAAGGTGATGCCCTGATTCATAAAGAGCTCACCTGCATGCATGTGTTTCTGCTTCAGTTCATCTGATTTCAGATGAGACAAAGACATCATCAGCTTACTGTAAGGCTCCCTAACTGAATTGTCCCCAAGCATCTCATCCCATGCGCCAGAGCGCAGGTAGTCCGTGAGCATTGCCTGGATGGTCATAGTTCTGTTTTAAATGACAAATGGCTGCATTAACCCCTATTGAGGAAATAGCAACCATTGTATTGAAGATACTGAAAAAAATTGAGAAAACCATAGCATCGCCTAACTTTATTCTATGTCATACAACTGCCAAAACAAAAAAATCATCCTGATACTGCTTTTTATTTTCCCATTACTTATCAGTTACAGTCAGACAAAAATTGGAAAGAAAGACAGTCTGGATTCAGTAATCAGCAAACTACCCGATAGTCTGCTTGCAATTCCTGCCAATGAACGGTACGAAATGTATAAACTGGAAATAGAAGACGGCAGGTCGGCAGACAGTTCAGCACTGAACAGAACAAAGGGTATGCTGTATATTGGTGACTATCGGATTAACCTGTCTTTTTTCAGTGATTTCAGTCAGGAAGCTTTCTTCCATAAACT
>CANHUF010000087.1 GCA_947463715.1 Sphingobacteriales bacterium | reverse complement strand
TTGTTGAACAGGAAATCAGCGTCATCAAAACCTGGGAACAACTGGCATCAGCCAACTAGCCGAAAGACTTAGTTGAAAGGCAAGCCATCACCCGGTTTACGTGTAGTTACCCCTTTTTTTTGATCTCAAGCAGATAAGCCAGCAAGTCAGATAATTCCTGATTGCCCAAGGCCTCATGAAGGCCTTCAGGCATCATGGACTGTTTGAGTTGTTGCATGGATTTGACGTCTGCTGTTTTGATGCGTTGAACTGCACCTCCGGGATATTTAAGGTCGATATCCGTTTCGGTTTTACTGGAGATGATGCCGGTTAAGGTACTGCCGTCTTTCATCTGTAACGTCCATCCCTCATAACCAAAACTGATACCTTCATTGGGTTGTACAATTGCTTTGAGCATACCATCCCTGTCATATTTGGAACCGATTTCAGTAAGCTTAGGTCCAAAGTCAAAACCGTCATTATTAACCTTATGGCATACTGCACACTGGCTGGCAAAAACCAGTTTACCATTGGAAGGGATTCCCTTGAAAGACGCCAGTGATGAAACGGTGGGAAGCACTTTCACTTCTTCAGGCTTTTCAACTTTTTTGGGCAGATAGGATTGTGCTTCAGTGCGTACAGACTTCATCCATGCACCACTCACACTGTTAACTACATCGGGAATTAATTCATCAGGAACAGATTTTGACCTCAGCAGCTGCAATACACGCTGTTCGCCTTCACCGCTTCTTCCAAGTCTTGATGCGGCATATTTCCGTACTTCCATAGGAAACTGATCAGAAAAAGCAACAGATTGAATCAGGTTTACAGACTTTGACGTACCTACTCCACCCGATGCCAGGATGATGGATTTAATGCTGGCTGAATCTGACCCTTCTAGTACATTCAGAATTAATTTTTCTGAATTAAACTGAAACAGTGCCCGAACGGCACTCCTCCCAATATCATTGCCGGATTGTTTGATTCCGAGCTCAAGCAGCCTGGGACTCTCAGAAGTTAAATTGAATTTGAGGACGAAGTCAAGATAACCCCGGGTTCCTTCCTGAGACCGTAAAACATTTTCCAGCGCATACATGGCAACAGCAGACATCCTTACAGGCTTTTCGGGTAGTGCATACAATGCCAGCTGATTCACCAGCATATCTTCACCTTTATTGGATTCAATCAGTTTGATGAGAGCAGTGTATTTGGCTGTACCCTGATTAAAATGGAATGCCCTGAAATAACGCAACCGCTGATTGATACTTACTGAATCATCCCCGGCAAGTTTGGTAAGGAATGGAATGGCTTCATCAGTCCTGGCCCTCCAAACAATATCCCTGCCTGCCATCAGGATAAGCGGATCCTTCACCCTTTGGAGGTAAGCTGTGAAATAGCTGTCCCACTGGGCATCTGCACCTATGCCCAGTGCCTCCAGGTACCAGCGATCTCTCCCATCATGCTGCAGGGCAAGGTCTGCCCAAAGTCCGGGAGCCTCCGTTGATGGGTGGTGATGTAGTGCCAACGCACATTCCCTGCGCACCTGAATATCCCTGTCTTTCTTTAGCACCTGCAACACAGGAATAACATCCTGACCCATACGCAATGCGCCTCTAATGGCTAGTATGCGAATCAGTGGATTGGCATCTTTCATGGCATGCATGATATTATCTGATGCCCCTTTTTTGTCTGTTTCAAGCAAAGCCCAAAAAGCACGAGCGCGCATGGCTGTATTTCCTCCAGACTTCCACAGGCGCTGCAGCGGATCGACAGCCTTGCTGCCGAATGCCTGTAATGCCATATATGCCTTGAATCTGACAGACAGATTAGGGCTTTGGAGTGCCTTTACTGCTCCTGACGGCGTAGAGTAATCCGGTAAAGGCATTTTATACCTTCTTGCACTGGATGTAGTTACCCTGTATATTCTACCCCTGACCTGGTCACCTGCCTGATGTCCACCTACTCCCGGATCGTACCAATCGGCTACAATCAATGAACCATCAGGTGCCACACAAACATCAGCCGGCCTGAACCATTTGTCGCGGTCGCCCTTCAACATATTGATGATCCTGGCTGAATAACCTGCACCACTTTTGGTAGTGGTATACGCCCGAACTACATTCGGACCTGCATCGCAATGAATAAGCTGCTGACGGAATGCCTCCGGTAAAAGATTACCCTCATAAACCAGTATACCTGTTGGAGAACCCGCGCCTGTCTGCAACATATTGGGAATCACTCCCGGATCATTAAGGTGCCAGTGTCTGAATGGAATAGAGTCTTCTCGGTTGGCACGGTTCGATTGCCATCCGGCGCCCGTCATCTCATCCGTATAACCATAGTTTCCATAAGGCATCACATAGTTTATGCGGGTGCCCTTGTTGCCATCATCATCATTATCACTCTGCCAGAGGGTTCCATAACTATCCACAGCCACTTCATAGGGATTCCTGAAATTATCCCCCAAACATTCCACCTGAGAGCCATCCGGATTGCAACGGAAAACCATGCCCTGTTTGTATTTCTTCGGACCAATCTCATCTCCATCCTGATCACGCACCACAGCACCATTTTTATCTTTTAAAGTGGTTCCACTGTTACCAAAATTGAAATATAATTTACCATCCGGACCAAATGTAAAGGCATGCACCCCATGGTCATGCTGCTCCCCTTCAATACCCTGAAACATGATCTCCTTCCTGTCTGCCACATCATCTCCATTGTCATCATAAAAATTCCAGACATATGGACTTTGAGAGACAATAACCCTGTTACCAAGCACTGCAATACCAAGAGGGGCATTGAGTTCCGGACCCTGATAAAAAACTTTTGCAGTGTCTGAAACACCATCTTCATTCAGGTCTTCGAGGATTACGATACGGTCTCCTGATGCACGGGTAGGATTTCCGTTGATGGCGGGCCTGTAGTTGTACGCTTCTGTTACCCATATTCTACCCCGGTCATCCACATCAATATTCGTGGGATTCTGAATCATTGGCTCAGCTGCTATAAGCTGCACTTCAAGACCATATGCCAAATCAAGCCCCTGCAAAGCATTCGATGGAACCCTTTTCATGGCATCCGTAATGGTGTCATTAACTGACCGGCGCGCATGCATCATTCCAGGAGGTACCGTATAGGCAAGCAGCAGAATCGTAATAAAAAGCGCTGCAAAGGAAATTGCCGGGATAAATATTTTCTTCATCAGGGGGAAGGGGTTGGTCTTACTATGTGAAAGAGATTACTTGTACAAATCAAGTGGAAATTTCGCAAAAACAGCATTATTATTTCCCTGTATTTCTACACTGACTTTAGGTTTTTTTCCACTCCAGTCGATGTGAATGACCCCAAAGTTTTTCTGTGCAATGAGCTTGCCTGTCCGGTTTACATTGGGTTCCTCCCGGTAAGCAGGCCATGTGTGGGTCATACCACTGGAAGTAATATCATAGAGCGGATATTGCATGCCGGGTAATTGCAGGGAAGATAGTTCAGCAATGTGCCGGTCTCCACTGATTACAAAAACGCCTTCCTGCCCGGAAGCTGCAACAAGGTCATAAAAGCGTTGCTGAGCCGAAGGAAAATTGGCCCACTTCTCAAACCGGTGATCAGATGCAATGAGTTGAATGCTCGAATTGATGATGGTGATGGCTGCCTTGCTGCGGAGTTCTTTTTCCAGCCATTGCCATTGTGCCTCTCCAAGTATATCCCTGCCTGGAATGCGTTTATACCGGCTTTCTGATTGTCCGCTTGCATTGGTATAGGTTTCCCTTTCCAGCGCATCTCGAAAATATCGGGTATCGAGATTGATGACCTTGACCTGCCTGCCTTGAGGACCATAAATCATGCTGCTGTATCCTCCCTCTCTTTTCCTGATAGCATCCGCTGCAGGGATGCCAAGAAAATCAAGCAGGATATCCCGGCTCTCCCTTCGGCGCTCATACTCACTACCACCATCATTCAATCCATAATCATGATCATCATACACGCCAGTAACGGCGGCGTATGACAATAATTCACGGTATCCCGGCTGATTTTTCTGGACATCATATTTGTGCCTGAGGGTATCCATATTGTATGTATCACCATAAACAATATCTCCTCCCCATATCCAGACCTGAGGCCTCACAGCATTGATTTCCTTCCAGAGTTTAGGTTGCACATACTGATTGTCACATGAGCCAAATGCAATCGTAGTGAGGGGTTTTTTCTGCGCCTGGCTGCAGGTGAGCATACCAACTGCAAAAGTGAATAGCATTAAGTGTTTGCGCGTCATTGAAGTGAGGATATTTAACAAGGTATTACTTTAAAAGCAAATGATATGATCTTCAATCACATTACTTCGTTTTCAACCAGACATTGGCACTGTTATACCTTCCTTTCAACACAATTCTAACCCAGGGAGAACCAAACGAATCATTAAAAGACATTTTTCCTTTTGCTGACTGAACTGATTTGATTTTTCTGTATTGGCTTGATGATTCATGGAAGGGGTCATCAGACGGGGCTGCGAAAAGTTGAAGTTTCTCGCTGTTATGTGATTTCCAGTTTAATTGAATTTCCTTACCTGATTTTACAGCGCTTAAGTCAGATATGGAAAGCGGACCTATCAGGGATTGGCCATCCAGTTCCCGCTCCACCCATTCAGGTAATTGCAGTTGAAGATGCCTGGCAATTGTTGGAAAAATATCAACAACTGCAGGCATCGAAGGTTTCTTAAATTCGTTACCCAGTTTTTTATTGCTGATGATCCAGGTGGTACGTTCACGATCAGACTGTCCGCCATGGTCTTTACCGCTGATGCTGTCTCGGCCATGGTCTGTGGTGATGATGATCATCCAGTCTTCTGCAAACTGCTGCTCTCTGAAGGCTACAGCTGCTGCTACCCTGGCTACCTGGTGGTCAAGCAAGTTGATAGCTTCGTGTTGCTGACGACTGTCTCCATAACGATGTCCCATATCATCTGTGTATTCCAGGTAAACCCAGGAAAGATCGGGTCCCTGCTTTCGAATGACAGCGTCTGCTTCTGATACCACACGCTCATCGATGAGCTGGATGTAACGGGCGTCCGCATCATGCGGATAAGTAATGGTATCGTGTTCATAACCATCTGCTGTAAAATCGATTTTTATGCCGCCGGTTGCCGCCAAACCCTCACCCACCAGTTTGGTTCTGTTATCGAGCCAAGTTGAAAAAATCCCTGTTGTTTTTGCAGGTTGCACCGACTTCATTACCCTGAAAAGGGTGGGATACCTATAGCTCGGTGCCGCGATGTCATTGTCCCATACCTGGTGTTTATTGGCCCAGGTGCCCGTCAGCAGACTGTTATATCCTACGGCTGAGATGGTAGGCGACTGAGAATAGCCTCCCCGTTCTCCTCCTACATAAGCCCTGGTATAGGTACCCTGTGCTGCAAGGGCGTGCATCGCGGGTGCCGGATGCTTTTCCAGCACATCAGCCGGAATACCATCTGCAATGATAAAAATAGCTTTGGGTATCCGCTGGGCAAAGCTTTCATGAGGTACAAGGAGATGGAAACCAGCAAGAAGAAAAGCGCATAAATGTGCCCGCATGCCAAACAATTTGCGGGCAATTTATCATGTTATGCTGACATCCCAAATAAAAAAGAAAAGGCGGTATTGCTACCGCCAGTTCAGTTATTCAACAACGCGCATCTTTAGAGCATGGTAGATGGACATACATAATCAGATACTTCAAAAAGTCCTGACTCCTTAAGGGCCTTGAAGCCTCCCTTCACATCCACAAGGTTTTCAAATCCCCTTGCCTTCAGGGTGGATATGAAGATCATGGAACGGTATCCACCGGCACAATGTACAAAGTATGTTTTGCTGCGGTCAATCTGAGCCATGCTGTCATTGATGAAATCCAGCGGCGCATTTTCAGCACCGATCAGATGTTCACTGAAGTGTTCTGACTTCTTGCGCACATCAAGGATATTGAGGTGGTTGCTAGCATCCATGAGATCAGCCAATTGAGCAGCTGTTACTGATTTGATTTCGTCCAGCTCCTTGCCGGCTGCTTTCCAGGCATCAATTCCACCCTTCAGGTATCCGATGGTAAAATCATAACCCACTCTGGCCAGCCTTATAACGGCTTCTTCTTCCCTGCCTTCGTCGGTTACGAGCAGAATTTCCTGTTTGATGTCCGGAATCATGGCACCTACCCATGGTGCGAAGCTGCCATCGATACCGATATTGATTGAGTTTGGAATGAATCCTTTTGCGAAATCCTGAGCTGCACGGGTATCCAGGATGAGTGCGCCTGTTTCATTGGCTGCGGCTTCAAAAGCAGCCGGACTCAGCGCATGATGTCCCCTTTCGAGTACTTTATCAATACTGTCGTATCCCTGAATGTTCATCAGCACATTCAGCGGAAAATATGCGGGAGGCGCTACAAGTCCTTCCAGTACTGCCTTTTTGAATTCCTCTCTGGTAAGCGCGGGATCCAGGGCGTAATTTGTTTGTTTTTGATGACCCAGGGAATCAGTTGTTTCCTTGCTCATATTTTTACCACAGGCACTGCCAGCACCATGAGCAGGGTAAACTGTAATGTCATCTGCCAGCGGCATGATTTTAGTGCGAAGTGAATCATAAAGATAACCGGCAAGGATATCTTCTGTGAGTTCAGTCTTCACTTTCTGAGCCAGGTCAGGACGGCCAACGTCACCAATAAAAAGCGTATCTCCACTGAAGAGTGCTGTTTCCTTGCCGTTTTCATCAATCAGCAGGTAGCAGGTACTTTCCATGGTATGACCGGGTGTATGCAATACTTTGATTTGAATATTACCCAGCTTGAGCAGTTCACCATCTTTTGCACTGTGAATTTCAAATGCCGGGGCTGCATTTGGTCCGTATACAATTTTAGCACCTGTTTTTTGAGCCAGGTCTATGTGACCGGATACAAAATCAGCATGAAAATGTGTTTCAAGTACATATTTGATTTGGGCACCATCAGCTTCTGCTTTACGGATGTATGGGTCAACTTCACGCAACGGGTCAATGATCGCAGCCTCACCATTGCTTTCAATGTAATATGCACCCTGCGCAAGACATCCGGTGTAAATCTGTTCTACTTTCATGGTTTTACTTTTTGGAGTGGAATGATCTGTTAACAGCACAAAGTTGATGTTTTTAATTATGGTAATTGGTGACAAAAATCACTTAACAGATCATTGATTTCGGATGACTGAAATTTTACCTTGTGTAGAGATGAAAACGAGTAATACCATCAATTTTACAGAGCTGAATGTAAACCGCATTCAGGCACTCACTGATGCTGTATTTGCTATAGTCATTACTATTCTCTCGCTCTCACTTGTTATTCCTCCTGGTGAAGATGATGAAGGATTAAAAAGGTTTATGTGGGATCAGATCATCCCAAAATTATTCATCTTCTTCCTGGGTTTTATTGTGGTAGGTGCTTTTTGGGTAGACACCCACTTCAACCACCACCACATGGTGAAAACGAATATCTTCAGCATCTGGCTCAACATCATCTTTCTGATGTTCATCTGCCTCATTCCTTTTTCATCTGGCTTCCTCGCTAATTACCTGAAAAAACCAATGAGTCTGGTTGTTTACAGCATCAACCTGATCATGGTAAGCGTCATACATCTGGGTATGCTGATTTATGCCTGGGAGAAAAAATTCATCGACCCTACCGTAGATAAAGTGCTCTACAACAACATGTGCTGGCGCATTATCCTGCCTACCATTGTGTACATCGCTATTATTCCACTCGCCTTTCTGAAAAAAAGCTGGGTGGTTTATCTCTTTCTTGCACCCTTGTTTTTCCAGATTCTTTTCGGACGGGCTAAAAGAAAATGAAGCTGCGCAGAGTTGGTGTTTTCACGTTAACTTTAGGCAAACGAATGCTGGATGAACAACTCACGCCGTATTTTCCTGCGCAACAGCGCTTCTTTGTTGGCCCTTGCTTCTTTGCAATCAGGGGGACTGCAACACTGGCAATTTGAAAAGAAAAGAAGGGTTGCACTTATCGGTACCGGGTGGTATGGAAAAAGTGATTTATTCCGGTTGATGCAGGTTGCATCAGTGGATGTGGTGGGATTGTGTGATCCGGATAAAAATCAGCTAAAAAACGCCGCATCACTCATTGGTGAGAGGCTTGGCAGCAATAAGGAAATCGCAACATACGGGGATTACAGACAATTGCTGAAAAATGAACAGCCGGAAATTGTGCTTATCGGCTCTCCTGATCACTGGCATGCTTTGCAGGCAATAGAATCGATTCAATCCGGTGCACATGTCTACCTGCAAAAACCAATCAGTGTGGATGTGATGGAAGGAGAAGCCATCCTTGCTGCAGCCAGAAAATACAATAAAACCGTGCAGGTAGGCACGCAACGCAGAAGCACACCGCACCTGGTGGAAGCCAAAAGAAGATTCGTTGACAGCGGCATGCTCGGCAAAGTGCACCATGCTGAGATGAACTGCTATTACCACATGCGTAACAACAGCAATCCACCGCTGCAGGAAATACCCGATTACCTTGATTATGAGATGTGGACTGGCCCCGCTCCCCTCAGACCTTATGACGGACTACCTCACAGGGGTTGGTGGCGTGCCTTCATGGAATACGGCAATGGCATCATGGGAGATATGTGCATACACATGTTTGATACAGTAAGATGGATGCTTGACCTGGGCTGGCCTGAAAAAATCAGTTCAACTGGAGGGATTTATGGAAGTAGTCCGGGTAAAAGCAACATAGCCGATTCGCAAACTGCCATTTTTGAATACAACAAACTGAACTGTGTTTGGCAGCACCGCACCTGGGGAACATCTGCCGATCCGGAATATCCATGGGCTTTTAAGATCTATGGCGAAAACGGAACCCTTTGTGGCAGCACCATGCGCTATGATTTCATCCCTTCAGGCAAAGGTGAAAAAATCCATGGTGATGTTTTATTTGAGCGGGAAAAATATCCTGAAGACCTGCGTGAGAAGGACATAGAACTCTTTGCTGCACCAGCTACCCGGGCACATATGCAGAATTTCCTGACAGCCATTGATAATAAAACCAAACCTGTGGCGGATATCGAAGAGGGACATATTTCCACTGCATCATGCATACTTGCAAACATATCCATGAAGCTCGGCAGGCCATTACAATACGATCCTGTCAATAAAATTGTGAAAGGTGATCCGGAAGCAACTGCCTTATTGAAACGCAGCTACCGCTCACCCTGGCAGCATCCTGACTATCAGAAAATTTGAGTTAGTCTAGCCTCTTCATTTGCGCATGA
>CANHUF010000086.1 GCA_947463715.1 Sphingobacteriales bacterium | reverse complement strand
TTCGCAGATAGTTCCCTGGAAATCCACCGATGCGACCAGCCTACTGGAAAGTATGTTCGTCCCAAAATGCTATGGGAAGAGCTCGGGTCCATAGACAGCATGGCCACACGTGCAAGAAAAATGGCACAACTGGCGAAAATCATGACAAAACCTGAAAATGGCAGGTTGTACAGAACAATCGTAAACAGGGTATGGAAGCAACTGATGGGCAGGGGAATTATTGAACCCGCTGACCAAATGGATAACACACCATGGAGTCGTGATCTGATAGACTGGCTTGCATTCCATTTTCAGCAAAATGGTTCGGACTTGAAATGGCTTATCCGTATGATTGCCAGTTCCAAAACATACAGGCTTCCTGCAGACGGATTAAAACAGCCTGAGGATTTGTTTGCCAATGATTTTCGCTTTAGGGGCGTACTGGTAAAACGAATGACAGCAGAACAGTTTACTGATGCTGCATCCATGCTGGTTGACTCAGTTTTTGGTTATAAAGAGCTAAAATACCTGCCAGCTGCATTCACAGCATTACCATCGGGTGCAGTAGTGGTCAGGGCTGCTTTGGTTGCCAATAATCCATTACTGCTGGCACTGGGTCGTCCTACAAGAGAGACCGTAACAACCACCAGGGAATCTCATGCCAATTTGTTGCAGGCTATGGAAATGACCAATGGACAAAGGTTGCACCAAACCCTCAAACAGGGTGCCCAAAAATGGCTGCAGTCTGGTCACTCGGGTAAAGATCTTGTTACCATTTTCTACAACAGGGCAATCGGCAGACCACCAACTGCAGCTGAAATCAAAGTGGCTTTGGGCACAATCGGACAACCAGCGGGTGCAGCAGGAATCGAAGATTTTTACTGGGCAATGCTTCTGCATCCTGAATTTCAACTCATCAAGTAACAATTAAGTTCAAATGTTCATATGAAAAGGTCAATATCCAGAAGGAGTTTTCTGCAGTCCACCAGCTCCGCCGCATTGGCCGCTATGGCTGCAGGCGCTCCAGTCCTCGGCTCCATGAGCTGCAATGCAGGTAAGATGAAATCAACTGCAGATAGTGTCATTTTACTTTGGATGGGAGGCGGGATGGCACATACTGAGACTTTTGATCCGAAAAAATTTACTCCTTTTTCAAAAGGAATGGAGGCCAACTCAGTACTCAGTACTTTTAATAAAGTACCCACTGTGCTGGATGATGTTTATTTTTCAGAGGGACTTGAAAAAATCGGTAGTGTGATGGATAAGGGAACGTTGATACGTTCTTATGTGGCAGCTGATCTTGGTCATATTCTCCATACCCGGCACCAGTATCACTGGCATACCTGTTACAGACCACCTCAGACTGTTGCTGTGCCTCACCTGGGATCGTGGATTGCCCGGGAACTTGGACAAAAAAACAAGGTGATTCCCGCATTTATTGATATTGGACAAAGGTTTTCGGTAGGAGAGGGAGAGGAACTGAAAGCTTTTCACAGCGCCGGTTTTCTGGGTAATGAATATGGTCCTTTTATGATTCCTGATCCGCTTGAAGGACTGTCTAGCGTGAAACCTCCTGCAGGTATGTCTCTCAGCCGTTTCGAAAGCAGAAATAAATTATATAATGACTTAATCGCTCAAAGTGCTGTGGGTGAATTGGGGTCTGAATATCAGAAAGAATCCCTGAAACGTTCCATGGAGCAGGCATATATGCTGCTCAGATCCCCTGAAGCTGAAGCATTTGATCTCACCAGGGAGAAAAAAGAGTCGTATGATATTTACAATACCGGCAGGTTCGGGCTGGGCTGTCTGATGGCAAAACGCCTGGTTGAAAAGGGTGCGAGGTTTATCAGTGTTACCACCGAGTATGAACCATTCATGAACTGGGATACCCATGAAAACGGGCATACCAGATTGACCGATATGAAAAAAGTGATTGATGCACCTATTGCGCAGCTGATTAAAGATTTGGATGCTTCTGGTCATCTCGACAAAACCCTGGTAATCCTGGCGAGTGAATTCAGTCGGGATATGATGGTGGAAGGTCGCCCTGATTTGAAAGTGCAGGAACAGGTCAGTCAGCCTGATGTTATAGAAGAATTGAAGCATTATGGCATGCACAGGCATTTTACCGATGGTTGTTCGATGCTGATGTTTGGCGGGGGAATTAAAAAAGGTTTTGTATACGGTAAAACTGCTGATGAAAGGCCATGTAAAACCATTGAAAATCCAATTTATATTGATCAGGTGCATCAGACAATTTATCATGCACTTGGTATTGATCCGGAAACAAATTATATCATAGAGGAAAGACCATTTTATACCACACCTGATGGATCAGGCAAAGCTGTCATGGATTTATTGGCAAAACAGGGTTGATTCCCGGAAATTATCATGCTTCATTAAAAAAATTAATAGACGTTTATGAATCAGAACATGTCTCGTTCGCAGTTTTTAACTTTCGCAGCTTCTGCAGGTGCGGCTTCCCTCCTCACATCTCTGGAGTCAATGGCTGCGGTCAATGACATAAAAAAGATACGGATAGCCATTATAGGTTGTGGCAGTGTCAGCAATAGGTATATCCCTCATTTACAATCATCCCCTTCAATTGAAATTGTAAGTTTATGTGATATCAGGCATGAAAGGGCAGTTGCTCAGAATGAACAATATAAAGTAAAGGCTGCAACTTATGCTGATATAGATTCTTTGTTGAGAGGAGTGCCATTTGATATGATGGTAACCCTTACTGATATGCAAAAGCATGGTGAACTGAACAAAAAAGCCCTGCTGGCCGGAAAGCATGTGTGGAGTGAAAAGCCTATGGCCAATACCTATGCAGAAGGTAAAGCGCTACTGGAACTCGCCAAAAGTAAAAAATTGAAGCTCTGGGGAGCCCCGGCAGTTGTGAATAGTCCACAGTTCGCTTTTATGAGCCGCTGTATTAGAGAAGGAAAATTGGGCAAGGTAGCAAGTGCTCATGGTCAATATGGACACACAGGACCGGGATGGTCATCGTTTTTCTATGAAAAAAACGGCGGCAGTATGCCTGATCTGGGTGTATACAACATGGCAACTTTAACCGGATTACTCGGTCCGGCTAAATCAGTAATGGCCATGCTTAGCATTGTTAATCCAGAACGTATCATTGATGAGAAAGGTAAAATTAAGGTAGAGGAGGAAGATAATGCACATATACTCATGGATCACGGCAGTGGTATCATCAGCCATGTGATGTGTGGCTTTAATTTTTTTGATCCACATGGACATGAGGCCAAGGGGCAACAGCTGCATTCCATCCAGATCTATGGGGACAAGGGAAATATGCGGATGATAGGTTACGATTGGGAAACCAACGGAGTTATCCTGGACGATTCATGGGAAAAACCAGGTCAGCTACATGAAAAAGAAACAGGAGGTTACATGTGGCAGGAAGGTGCAACAAAGGTTGCTGAATCAATAGTGAATAAGACCGAGCCATTAATCAATGTTGAACATGCCTTACATGTGCTGGAGATAATAGAAGCTGCAAGGAAATCTTCTGCCAGCGGAATGCGCATTCCACTGGTTTCAACCTTCAAATGGCCGGTTGTTTAAATCACAGGCCATTTGTAAATTGCGGTTTTTTTAGTAAATTTGCAGCCAGCGGGAACATTAGCTCAGTTGGTTTAGAGCATTACTTTGACAGAGTAGGGGTCACTGGTTCGAGCCCAGTATGTTCCACATAACCATTCAAGTGTTTAAAACACCATGTCTCAGATTAAACCCATTGTTTTCGAGGAATATGAAGTAGAAGTACTGGAAAGTACGGGCTACGTACTGATTGTCTGGAATGATGATATCAATACTTTTGACTGGGTTATTAAAACACTTGTAGACATTTGCAGGCATGAGCCGGAACAGGCAGAGCAATGTGCCATGATAATTCACTACAAGGGCAAGTGTGATGTTAAAAAAGGCACTTACGAAGAGCTGAAAACAATGTGTGAGGCTATAGTTGACCGCGGTATTGGTGCAACCGTAGAAGAAATCAAATAATTTTTCAATTAAAGACAACTGTCAGTGCAGGATTCTTATCTGCATAAGCCAAAACCATTGACCTGATAAATTCGTTGGAGGCAGCAGCTGAGAGTTGTTTTTCCAGTTTGTCTTTTTTCATTTTTAAAGCATGATGGGAAACGAATCCGGTAGCCAGGAAATCATTTCTTCCTATCATAATACAGCTTAGTTCAGTAAGCTTTCTGCCTGGTCCGAATACAGCAAGATTTGGAGATTCACTCACCATCGCATTGATGGCTGATAAGACTTTGTTGTTGTAGGAACCAGTATGCTCTTTGTCGTCGCAAATGCCTGAACAAAATGACTCCACTTGTCCCTGACAGTCAACATGTTCCAGTTGTAAAAAGCACATTTTGGGACACAATCCATGTTCTCTTGCAAGCTTATTCAACAACCTGATGCCGTCAAGTTGCATGGCAAATGTGGTATGTGTTCTGATGTGTTTCTTTTTTTTGACCACGCCAAGCCTTAAAATGCCTTTCTGATCTTCGTAACTGCAGATGCCAAATCTGTTTTCAAACTTTTTTTGCGACCGGTTAAACTGTGGCCATATTCTTTTGATTTCGACACTTTCCTGAACACTCATCATCAATTCATTGCCACACTCTTTGTAACTTATTTTGTGAACAAGCCTGATTAGGTCCTGCTTACGTTTACTTACATCATTATTGGAAAAATGACTGATTACCCTTTTTTTCAATTGTTTGGCTTTGCCAACATAAATGATTTTACCCTTGTTGTCATGAAAATAATAGATGCCTGGAACATTGGGAATCTTGTCTAAATCTTTACCTGATAAATGCATGGGCAGATAGGCTTCCTTGCTGCCTTTCTTAAGCATACTATCAATATGCTTTCCGGAGTCATTGTTCAGCAATTTATGAAATAACAATGTTGTTGCCTCCGCATCACCCAAAGCCCTGTGTCTGTTTGTGAGCTGTATTTCCAGCGAGCGGCAAAGGTTTCCAAGGCTATAGCTCGGCAAATTCTGAAATATTTTCCGGCTAAGCCTGACTGTGCAAAGTTTTCGAGACTGAAGCTGGTACCCATGTTGCTGCAACTGATGTGCGATGAATGAGAAATCAAAATTTACATTGTGGGCAATAAAAACTTTACCCTGAAGTAAATCATAAACTTCACGCGCAACTTCAGCAAAAACTGGAGCTTTGCTGACCATGGCATCATTGATTCCCGTCAGTTTTTCCACAAAAAGTGGAATCGGGCGCATGGGATTTACGAGCGTGGTATACCTGTCAAGAACCTGCTGGCCATCCGTAATCAAAATGGCAATTTCAGTTATACTTCCGGTTCCGGCATTTCCTCCTGTTGTTTCGATATCTACTACTGCAAACATTCAACCCCAAAGTTAATGGGATATCGTTGTTGTTACAAATTCACTTAGCTGAAATGCAGGTTAAAATGTTTTTCCATTTCCAGTTCTAGACCTCGTCGGTCAAGTTTCTCTTCTGGCCTGTTTTCTATCCAGGTATCATGCATTGTTTTGCTCTTTTCAATCGCATTCTGAAGTTCAAAGCGCGTATCAGCAGAACCAAGGATAAGCACTGCATTGGCATTCTGCAGGCTGTCAACAACCTTGGTAACAAATTTCTTCATGTAATTATTTTCTTTTTCCTGAGATTTTTTCTGCCACGAGATAACAGTCCCCAACATCCCGGTCTTGGTTGTTGTTTCACCCTGAAACCTGGTTCTGGTTCCCAGACCCGATATGATTTCTGAATACTCGGGGTTGCCTTCAGCGTCTATCTTGATAATCATGGCATGCTTTCTGTCAATCCAAACCCCATACCTGTAAGAATTTACCGATGTCTTCATAATTAAATAGTTTGATGAGAAGTTTCAGCAATGATAAATGACCTTTTCGGGTTAGCGCATGATCAGCTTCATAACAATAAGTAGTATTGGTCACTTTGATAAAAAGGCCACCTAAAACTTGTATTTTTTTAACTTTAACATTATCTTTACATTGTCTAGTAACAAATCCTAAGGCTTTTGCGTCTAATTAGAAAGTACAATCAAGCCGTCCCTCTTGAAAGACCTTCGTAAATTCATGTAACAATGAAATCATTTTTTATGAAAGCACTTTCATCGCTCAATGTCTCCCAAACTGTTAAGATTGGTCTCATCGTTATTGCCGTTTATGGAACAATAGCTTTGATTACCTATCTCGTTTGGTAATTGCTTGGAGGACTATTAATCGCTACCTTTGTATACCAAAAAATAGTAGCGATACATGGAGATCTCCAAGAACTTTGATTTTAAGTCTGCTGAAAGCAAGTGGTATCAGCAGTGGTTGGAAAAACGTCATTTTGAAAGCAAACCAGATGACAGGGAATCCTATACTGTGGTTATCCCACCGCCCAACGTAACCGGTATCTTGCACATGGGGCATTGCCTCAACAATACCATTCAGGATATACTCGTAAGAAGAGCCCGCATGATGGGCAAAAATGCCTGTTGGGTGCCAGGTACAGATCACGCTTCCATTGCCACTGAAGCTAAAGTTGTGCAGATGCTCCGGGAAAGGGGTATTCAAAAAGCTACACTTACCAGAGATGAATTTCTGACATATGCCTGGGAGTGGAAAGAGAAATATGGAGGAATAATCCTTCAACAGCTGAAGAAGCTCGGTTGCTCACTCGATTGGAACCGGACGAGTTTTACCATGGATCCAGACTACTACAGATCCGTAATCCATGTTTTCAACGACTTATATAAAAAGGGCTACATCTACCGTGGCAAACGGATGATCAACTGGGATCCCCGTGCTAAAACTGCACTCAGTGATGAAGAGGTAATCTTCAAGGAAGTGCAGGGTAAACTATATTTTTTGCAGTATCAGCTTGTAGACCAAGGCGGATTACCTGTTTCCCTGGACAAAGGGGGCATTACAATTGCTACCGTGCGTCCCGAAACAATTCTGGGTGATGCAGCTATTGCTGTAAATCCCAAGGATGAACGATTCAATCACCTGATCGGAACATTTGCACTCGTTCCACTTATTAATAGAAAAATTCCAATCATTGGAGATGATTATGTAGCCATCGATTTTGGATCAGGCGCGCTGAAAATCACACCTGCACATGATATGAATGATAACCAGATTGGTATTAAACACGGTCTGGAAGTGATAGATATCCTGAATGAAGACGGTACACTTAGTGCAGATGCTGTTCTTCATGTAGGCAAAGATCGATTTGAGGCCAGAAAAGATATCGTAGAAGAACTGAAAGCCGCTGGCCATGTTGTTAAAATTGAGGAATACGTTCACCAGGTAGGGTTTTCAGAGCGTACAGATGTGGTTGTGGAGCCACGACTGTCTTTGCAGTGGTGGGTTGACATGAAGAAAATTTCTGGTCCCGCACTGTCCGCTGTCAACGATGGTGAAATCAACTTTCATCCTGCTAAATTCAAAAACCTTTACAGGCACTGGATGGAAAACATCAAAGATTGGTGTATCTCCAGGCAGCTTTGGTGGGGCCACAGGATACCTGCCTGGTATGATGAGCAGGGTCAGTTTGTGGTTGCGATGGATGAGGAAGAAGCAAAGAAAAAGTTTTCAGCACAATACAATGTTTCAGATCCTGCTCTGAAGCAGGATGAAGACTGTCTGGATACCTGGTTCTCCTCCTGGCTTTGGCCCTTTGAAGTTTTTAAGGGAATTTCAAATCCGGGCAACCCTGAAGTCAGCTATTATTACCCAACACAGTCTTTGGTTACTGCTCCCGAAATCATCTTTTTCTGGGTGGCCCGAATGATTATGGCTGGGTATGAATACATGGGTACAAAGCCTTTTAATGATGTATATTTTACGGGGATAGTCAGAGACAACCTCGGCAGGAAAATGAGTAAACAATTGGGCAACTCTCCAGACTTGCTCAATATGATTGATGAAATTGGTGCTGATGCAGTTAGGTTTGGTATCCTGATTGCTTCTCCTGCAGGTAATGACCTGCTTTGGGATAAGGCATCCAATGAACAGGGCCGGAATTTCATCAATAAAATCTGGAATGCCCTCAAGCTGATTCAGCTTTGGAAGGGAAGGGTCAAAGAGAATTTGCTCCCGGAAGAAATAACACTTACTGGCGACTGGCCACATAGGTGGTTTGAGGCAAGACTGAGACAGGTGTGTAGCGAAGTTGATCAATTAATGGCACAATTTAAGCTGAGTGAAGCCCTGAAAACGCTATATACATTGATTTGGGATGATTATTGCAGCTGGTATCTGGAGTGGATCAAACCCGGATTTGAAAAGCCAATGGATCAGCAACACCTGGATAGGGCCATTGCAAACTTTGAAATATTGATGGAAAGGTTACATCCATTTATGCCTTTTGTGACCGAAGAAATCTATCATTTGCTGAATGAAAACCAATCGACAGATCTTTGTATAAGGCAACTCGATTCATCCTTTGTTTTCAGGGATTCAGACAGAGAAATTTTGCAGGAGGCTGAACTGCTCAAAGCAGCTATTACTGCAATTCGGGATGCCAGACTGAAGGCTCAGATCAAAAATAAAGATGCTGTTTCCCTCTATGCAACCGTCACTGAAAAAGAAACCTGGAATGGTATTCAGGAAATACTGTGTAAGCAAATCAATGCTGAAGCATTTAATTTCACCGATGATGCTGTTGCCGACACAATTCAGCTTGTTCTGGGGGCAGACAGGTTATATATCAAAACAGACCAGATTTTGGATACCTCTGTACAGCGTAAGTCACTTGAAGATGAATTAACCTATTACAAAGGGTTCCTCGCGTCTGTAGAAAAGAAATTATCCAACGAAAAGTTTGTTGCCAATGCAAAAGGGGAAGTTGTGGATCTGGAAAGAAAAAAACAGGCTGATGCGATTTCAAAGATCAGCTTGCTCGAAGAAAGTCTCAGGAATCTTTAAAATCAGTTTTCATGATAAGAATTTTGATGCTTCTCCAGCTAGTTATGGTTACGCAAGCGTATGCGCAAGGGGGTAAAATCAAACCATCAGTCAGCCCAAATGCTGCCATCACATTTACATCAAGCTGGGGACCTGTTAAATCGGGTAATGCTCCGGCTGCACAGATTGCATCAATTGCGCCTGCAGCTATATTTGTCAAAGACAATGCAGGGGAATCATATCTGGTAAAATCATTCCGGATGAATTATAAATTCAAAAGTGCATACAAAGATGACGAAACGGAACAAATCAAATACAGGAGTGACCTGCGCGTGGGAGAATTCGCGGATACAGCACAACTGAGTAAGGTTTGGATTGACAGTATCAAAGAC
>CANHUF010000085.1 GCA_947463715.1 Sphingobacteriales bacterium | reverse complement strand
TAAAACTGGGATTGGCAACAGATCAGGGACAGCATCTTGATATTTCAGCATCCGGCATGTCCCTTTCAGAAAATTTTCTGGCCGCAGACGGACTCAATCAGTTAAGAAACTGGCTGAAGGATAGCCTGGATTCATGCCCACACATTACTACCCCGTTGCATTTCCTGTCTTGTGTGGAAAGACCATCCAAAATTATCTGTGTTGGATTAAACTATGCCAAACATGCACAGGAAAGCGGAATGGCAGCACCAGCCGAACCAGTTTTATTTTTTAAAAGTACCACCGCTTTATGTGGGCCGAATGATCCGGTAATCATTCCAAAGGGATCAGAAAAAACAGACTGGGAAGTAGAACTGGCTGTTATCATTGGCAAAAAAGCAACTTACATTAATGAGTCTGATGCAATGAACTATGTTGCCGGGTACTGCCTGCACAATGATTACAGCGAAAGGGCTTTTCAGCTGGAAAGAAGCGGACAATGGGTGAAGGGAAAAAGTTGCGACAGCTTTGCACCTATGGGTCCTTATTTTGTTACAGCTGAAGAAGTAGCTGACCCCCATGACCTTCATTTATGGCTTGATGTGAATGGCAAGCGCATGCAGGACTCAACCACTTCAGACCTGATTTTCAATATACCGCATCTGGTAAGTTATATATCACAATTCATGACTTTGTTACCAGGAGACGTGATCAGTACCGGTACCCCTGCCGGAGTGGGGCTCGGACAAAAACCAACCCCCTGGTATTTAAAACCAGGAGATGAGGTTAAACTTGGCATAACCGGACTGGGAGAACAACAACAAATTGCTGTGGCTTATGCTGATTGATGCACACCAGCATTTCTGGCAGTATGATCCTGCCAGACACGGATGGATTAATGATGACATGTCTGCAATCCGCCGTGACTTTTTCCCGGGAGATCTGGCAACAATTATAAAAACCCTGCAAATTGATGGGACAATAGCTGTGCAGGCAGATGAAACGGAAGCAGAAACTACTTTTCTGCTTGACCTCGCAGCAAAAAATGATTTCATCAAGGCTGTAGTTGGATGGACTGATCTTCATTCACTTGAGGTGGAGAAAGCCCTCAATAAATTCGAGGGAATAGGAAAACTTGCAGGGTTCAGGTGTGTTATGCAGGGGACCCCAGACGAAAAATACCTCAGGAATGATCTCTTCACAAATAACCTGAAAAAACTTGCTGATCATGGTTATACGTATGATCTGCTTGTTTACCACAACCAGCTGCCGGCTCTTATCAATATGATAGAAAAACTGCCGGATAACCATTTGATTCTTGATCATGTTGGTAAGCCAGATATTAGGAATAATCAGTTCAAAACCTGGAAAGAACAAATTAAAAACCTGGCTAAACATCCCGGAATCTACTGCAAATTAAGTGGAATGGTAACAGAAGCAGATTATTCGAAATGGACTTATGACGATCTTCTTCCCTATCTGGAAACTTCAGCTGAATACTTTGGTACAGAGCGGTTATGCTTTGGATCAGACTGGCCTGTATGCCTGGTGGCAGGCAGTTACAATAAAGTATATGAAGTAATAGAAAAATTCGTGCACCAGCTTCCCCAATCAGATCAGGCAAAAATTTTTGGCCTCAATACTTTACAATTTTATAAGATTAAGGATGGATCTACAACTAAGGGATAAAATCATCATCGTTACAGGAGGAGCTAAAGGAATTGGCGAAGGAATTACCAGAGTGCTATATGCTGAAGGCGCTTTCCCAGTAATTTTCGGCAGAAATGAAACAGACAACCTTGCCTTGATCAAAGAGCTTGGAAGAGGAGATCAACTAACAGTTGAACTGACAGATCCTGATGCATGTAGGATGGCGGTGCATGAAGTGCTAAATAGATATAAGCGTATAGACGGGGTTGTGAATAATGCAGGAATTAATGATGGCGTTGGCCTGGAATCAGGGAATTATGAACAACTGATTAAATCCTTGCATAACAACCTGATTCATTACTACCTGGTTGTTCAAGCCGCCCTACCTGCATTGATTGAATCCCGGGGAGCCATTGTTAACATCAGTTCAAAAGTAGCAGAAACAGGTCAGGGTGGAACCTCAGGTTACGCAGCTTCAAACGGGGGCCGTAATGCATTTACCAGAGAATGGGCTGTTGAATTATTGAAATACGGAATCCGGGTCAATGCCGTGATTGTAGCAGAATGCTATACCCCACTTTATGATAAATGGATCAAAACACTTCCAAATCCCGCAGACACTTTGAATAAAATCACCTCTCGGATTCCTCTTGAAAAAAGAATGACAACATCTGAAGAAATAGCCAACACAGTTGCATTCCTGCTGTCTTCAAAATCATCCCATACAACTGGTCAGCTCATCCATGTGGATGGAGGTTATGTTCACCTGGACAGGGCTGCATTACAATAAAATAACCAAACATGACAACCAAAAAAACGACTGCTTACCTGATTCCCTTCATCCTTGTTACAAGTCTCTTCTTTCTTTGGGGGATTGCCAATAACCTGAATGGTATCCTAATACCCCACTTGAGAAAAGCACTTCAACTAACCAATATGCAGTCCACCTTTGTGGACACTGCAGTTTACCTTGCTTATTTCCTGGCGGCAATACCTGCCGGAATAATTTTGAAAAAATATGGTTACAAAAAGGGGATTATTTCGGGATTAATACTCTTTAGTATTGGTGCTTTTCTCTTTATTCCTGCAGCCAATTCCAGAACCTATGAAGTTTTTCTTGCCGGTCTGTTCATCTTAGGGTGCGGACTCACCATTCTGGAAACAGCAGCTAATCCATATGCAACCAAACTGGGAGATGCAGAAAGTTCAACACAAAGGTTGAATCTGGCACAGTCTTTCAATGGTCTGGCTGCTTCTGTTGGTCCGTTTATAGGAACCATTTTCATCCTTTCCGGAAAAGAATACAGTGCTGAAGAACTTTCACTGATGCAAGAAGCTGAACGAATTGCCTACCTGAGCGGTGAAGCCGCATCGGTGAAAATGCCTTATATGATACTTGGTATATTTTTACTGATCATTGCTGTAATTTTCCTGGTTAATAAATTTCCCGAATTCAAAGAGGAAGAAGCAGGTGGAGCTCAAGGAAGTATTAGCGGAGCAATTAAACACAAACACCTGAACTGGGCTGTGGTTGCTCAACTTTTTTACGTTGGTGCACAGGTATGTGTGACGAGTTTTTTTGTTCGGATGGCTATCGCGGGTGGCGGAGTCGATGAAAAGACCGCAGGATATTATCTTGGCATATATGGTTTGTTATTTATGATCGGCCGATTTGCAGGAACCTTTTTCATGCGGTTCATTGCCCCTGCAAAATTGCTTTCTCTATATGCGGTTGCCTGTATAATCTTAAGCCTTGTAGCTATCTATGCTGATGGCCAGTATGTAGTGATTGCATTGGGCGGACTGGGTTTTTTTATGTCTATCATGTTCCCAACTATCTTTTCACTTGGCATCAGAGATCTGAAGGAACACACAAAACCTGCGTCCTCATTGATTGTTATGGCCATAATCGGTGGGGCAATATTCCCTGTAATCATGGGCAAAATAATCGATAACTCGAACGACAATATTCAAATCGGCTACAGCGTTCCTATGTTATGCTTTCTGGTAGTCTTATATTATGGATTAAAAGGACATCAACCTAAAGCCAGTTGATATGAAAACATTTTACCTTGCATTGGATTTGGTAGATGATGAAGAGCGCATCGCTGAGTATGAAGCCTACCACAAGAAAGTGGCGCCGGAAATCATTAAAAGCATCACAGACAGCGGAATTACTAATATGATTCTGTACCGGACTGGAAACAGATTGTTTATGATCATTGAAGCGGAAGATCGATTTGATTTTGATGCAAAATCAAAAATGGATGCCTCTAATACCTCAGTGCAGACATGGGAAGCACTGATGGATACTTATCAACAAAGACTTCCCTGGTCTAAGCCTGGTGAAAAATGGGTGCTGATGGATGAAATATTTAACCTGAAAAAAAATGATTCTTTGCAGCATTGAAGAAAGTCCTTTTGGCAAAATGCTCATTGCCTCTGAAACAGGCAAGGTATGTTATGCCTCATTCATGGACGACAGGCAGGAATCGCTCAATGGTCTGAGGTTTTATCTCATTCACCATGAATGGCAAATGGTGCAGGACAATATGCATAGCGATATTGTCTCCAAATTAATGGACAGGCAAATCGGCAATCTTGAAACGATTGTCAATCCAATTGGCACAGAATTCCAGCGCAGTGTTTGGCGTGAGTTGATAAAAATCCCGTTTGCGGAAACAAGAACCTATTTGCAAATTGCCATTGAACTCGGAAGCGCATCATCTGCAAGAGCAGTTGGAACTGCCATCGGAGCAAATCCAATTGCCTGGCTTATTCCATGTCACAGAGTAATCCAGACATCTGGTGGGATGGGAGGATACCGCTGGGGACTTGACCGGAAAAAAGATTTACTCAAGTGGGAAAAAGAGACGCACCCTATCTGGAAAAAACAATTTACTCAAACCCGCCTTTTCCCCGATAAAGGCTAACAGGCTTATCCAGCTTGAGTTCCAGTACTGTAATATACTTATCCTGAACACCTTTGGGAATGTTGATATATACCAATCCGGGAACAGGGCTCCATGAAATTTTGCCCACTACCTTATGGGTTAGTTTAGCATCTGTACCCAGTACATTAATTTCCCTTATCGCATTACTCAATCCTTTAATCATGATTGTTCCTGAAGTTTGTCCCTGCAGAAAAAGATAGAGTGAAGTTGAGTCTTTAGAAAGTGTTGTTGGACCGTAAAAATGACCTTGCGCAATACCCGCTTTGGTGCCAAAAACTGCCCTTGCATGTTTCTTATTCCATGCTCCAAGTTCGCGGAGCACATGTACCTGCTCTTCTGGGATAGTTCCATCTTCTCGCGGGCCGATATCCAGCAGTAAATTACCACCATGACTAACTACATCAGCAAACAAACTAATTATCTCATAAGGTGTTTTCCAGTTGGTATCCTTATGCTGAAATCCCCAGTTGTTGTTGATGGTCATACAAAGTTCCCACCAGTTGTAAGCAGGTCTGGAAACTGGTACATTTTGTTCAGGCGTGTCATAATCGCCGTAGCCCATTAACCTGCCATTGATGATGGTATTGGGGTTTTTATCGAGGAGCATCTTTCTCACTTTATTGCTTTCCCATTCTTCAGCACTGTGCTCCCAGTCACCATCAAACCAGTAAAGATCAGGATTGAAATTAACGGAAAGCTCTTTGAGTTGATTTTGATAAAATTGTCTGAAACGCTCCCACCGCCTTGAATCATTTGAAATTTTGTATCTGCTGCTATCTTTCATGAATCCTGGATAATCAGGATGACTCCAATCGATTAAGCTGAAATATGCTCCAGCTTTAATACCTCGCTTGCGTATTTCACTATAAAAAGGTGTAATCAGGTCTCGCATGGCAGGTGTATTTCTGGCAGTGCTGTAATGATTCTCTTTTGTATTCCATAGCGCAACACCATCATGATGTTTGGTTGTGATTACTGCATACTTTGCACCAGATGTTTCAATGAGATCTGCCCAGGATGCGGGATTGAATTTAGATGCAGTAAAACCCTTAAGCTGGTTCATGTAATCAGTCCAGGGCATTTTCTTGTTGTAGAAAGCCCAACTTTCGTCCACCCCATTCACCGCATAAATTCCCCAATGTATGAAAATTCCGAGTTTTGCATCCTCGAACCAGCTCATTTTGGAACGGATGCTGTCGGGATTTATCTTTTGCTGAGCGTTTGCAGCAGAAAGCTGCAGCAACATCATAGAAATGATTATTTTTTTAAAATACATTGTTAGCTACTTTAGATATCTTGAATTTATTGTTGTGGCTGAACTTTTTCTCTCACTGAGACAAGGTCTTCCAGGTTTACCTGGAGCGGCATTGAACCAAGGTTGACAATTGCTTTTTTACCGCGGATTTCAGCAAGTACACCTACCTTGTTATTTTGTTTCATCAGTACCAGTGCTCCTACTACTGGCTCATCTTCCAAAGCTACATACCTTGAGTCGAGTTTTTTCTGTTTCTTTTCAGTAACCTGTTTTTCTTTCTGATTAAAAAGCAGTGCATGCATATTTTTCATAAGCTGCTTTTTATCCTGATCTGCATCTGCCCTGCGCCAGTCTAAAACAATTTGCTTCAATTTTCGCTCCATGTCTTTGACATAAACAATTTTTTCCTGTGCAACCTGATTCTGATGTTTGAGCAACTCAACCTGCTGTTGGTGTTTTTCCTTGTCAATTTGCTGTAGCATTGACTTTTTTAATGCCTCGTTTTCCCTGATTAGTTTCTGCAGATCCTTGTCTCTGGACTCCAATTGCCTTAAATCCTGCTCTGTGCGATTTAGCAACTTGTCCAGCGTAAAATGATTTTCATCAACCAATTCTTTTGCTCTGTTGATGAGTTCTTTGGATAACCCAATACGTTCGGCAATTGAGAAAGTATAGGAACTTCCGGGCTTACCAATATTTAACCGGTATTCCGGTAAAAGATTTTTTTCATTAAAGGCCATTGCACCATTGATTATGCCGGATGTTTTACTGGCCATCACCTTGAGGTTAAGGTAATGGGTTGTAACGATGCCATAGGCATGGCGTTTCAGCAACTGTTCCAGAAACACTTCTGCAAAGGCTCCACCCAGGTTGGGGTCACTTCCGCTACCCAATTCATCAATGAAAAATAAGGTTCGCCCATTGGCCACCTCCATGAAATGCTTCATGTTTTTCAGATGTGAACTATAGGTACTCAACTCGAATTCAATACTCTGAGTGTCTCCAATATGAATCATGAGATGCTTGAAAATTCCGAACGTTGACTCAGGATGTGCTGGTACAAGCAAGCCGGCTTGCACCATCATCTGAAGGAGCCCTGTTGTTTTCAGGCAAACTGTTTTACCACCTGCGTTTGGACCGGAAATGAGCAATATACGGTTCTTCTCATCCAATGTGAGGTTGAGCGGTATAACTGTTTTTCCAGATTTATTGTTATAAAGCAGCAGCAGCGGATGATAAGCCCTTACCAGCTTTATGCCTGAAGCATCCAAAACCTGGGGAAGATGTGCATCCATCATGGCGGCAAGCCTGGCTTTGGCACGAATGAAATCGTATTCACCCAAAACATCCACATATTGTTTGAGAAGCGGACTGAATGAAGACAGCCTTGCAGTCAGTTCCCGAAGGATCCGGTATTCTTCATCCCTTTCATCATTTTCGAGTGAAAATATTTCATTGTTGATTTCAATTGTTTCTTCAGGCTCAACAAATGATGTCCTCCTTGTATCACTTTCTCCATGTAAAATACCTTTTACTATCCTTTTGTGCTCTGCGTAAATGGCCAGTACACGCCTACCATTTAAAAAAGATTCCTCGATATCAGCGATATAGCCTGCTTTCTGAAGTTTGCCCAATATTCGTTCGAAAGACCTCCGCTGTTCATTCCGTTTCCTGTACAGAGCCATTCTGATTCTTGATAAATCTTCAGAAGCATTGTCCAGTACCCTGCCATCATCGCCAATGATTCGGCTGATTTCCTGCGGGATACTTTTTTCATAATGGGTTTGTCTGATTACTTCATAAAGTGATGACAGTGAAGATTGACGCTCATCATCAAACCATCTGAATATACTTCCGATATTTTCAGCCAGACTTCGAAAGAGTATAAATATATCTCCGGTAAGGACTGCCCCTGAAATGGACAATAATTTCAGCTCCCTGGACAGGTTGAATACCTGATCATGCTGGAATGTTTGTCCGGTTGCCAGCAGCTGAAAGTATTGATATGACTGCCTCAGCTCCATATCGATGAACTGTTTTCTGGTATGAATACGCAAGGTTGATGCCTTTTCATTACCATACAGGGTTCTGGTCTGTTCTACAAGGAGTACTTTCACCTTGTCAAATTCCAATTGCACAGGGGCCGATTCCGGGTATAATTTCATGTTAAACCAATGCTAAACTGAATGCAAAAGTACACTGATTTTCAGTGGTAATGCTATTAAGAATTAACTTCGGAACATATCGTTAATTTTACAAAATGAAGTCTATGAAAATAATGTTACAAACCATGCTTTCACTTACGCTGTTCATGACGGCCTGCGCACAAACCGCAGAAAAAAGCATAAAAACACCCGTCAAAGCAGAAAAAAACACAAATATGCATACTGAAACAATTACACTTGGGAACGGCTGTTTCTGGTGTACAGAAGCCATTTTTCAACAGGTTAAGGGTGTTACAAAAGTAACCAGTGGTTACAGTGGTGGTCACGTTGAAAATCCCACCTACGAGCAGGTATGTGAAAAAACTACCGGACATGCAGAGGTGTTGCAGGTAGAGTTTGATACCACCCAGGTAACTATTGATGAAATTCTTGAGATTTTCTGGCAGACACATGACCCAACCACGCTGAATAAACAAGGCAATGATGTGGGTCCGCAATACAGGAGTGTAGTCTTTTACCACAATGAACGTCAGAAAGAAAGGTCGGAATTTTTCAAAAAAGAACTCGATGCCAGTGGTGCGTTTGCAAGCAAGATAGTGACTGCCATTGAGCCATTCACCAATTTTTATGCAGCCGAGAACTACCACCAGGATTACTACAAACGCAATGGCAATCAACCTTACTGCTATTTTGTGATTCGTCCGAAACTTGAAAAGTTCGAAAAAGCATTCAAAGACAAGATCAAGCATTGACAAGCATAAAATGGACCCTGACTCCCAAAACTCAATCTGATGAACCAACTGATCCCCCTTAGATATCCTATTTGTCTGATTGTCTTAGTATCCCTTTTTGCCGGGCAAGCTAATGCACAGTTGAACAGCCAGGCAAAAGCGTATACATACAAGGATACACTTAGAGGCACCCTCCTTCCTGAAAGAACCTGGTGGGATGTTCGGCATTATGCCATTCATGTGGAGCCTGACTATGCAAAAAAATCCATAGAGGGTAAGGTCGACATGCAGATAAAAATTTTATCGGCAGGTAAGGTGATGCAGATTGACCTTCAGGAACCAATGCAACTGGAGAAAGCATATTGGGGGGAAGAATCACTGACATATACCAGGAAGGGAAATGCTTATTTTGTTGAATTCAGTAAAGCCCCAGCTATTGGAAGTGAAGGAAAGCTGGCTTTGAAGTTCAGCGGACAAGTACAAGTTGCTGTTCGTCCCCCTTGGGATGGAGGCTGGATCTTTTCCAAAGACAAACTCGGCAGGCCCTGGATGAGTGTGGCCTGTCAGGGGCTTGGAGCTAGT
>CANHUF010000084.1 GCA_947463715.1 Sphingobacteriales bacterium | reverse complement strand
TATCAAAGGCATTAGTGGATTGTCTAAAACAGCGGAAGGCAAAGCCCTGATTCAAAATGGCAGTCTGCAGGTGGTAGTGCAGCTTAAAGGAGTTGATGCAGCTTATGCTGATGTTTCCGGTGTAAGGAGTTCTATGTACAGGGGGAGTTATGAGGTTGGTAATGCGGAGCAGCCCGGACTGGTCATGGGTGTAGGCATTGAACAGGCCCTGGGTTTACTTTCAGACCGAAGTATTGAGCCGGTTTCTGTTTACCTGCCCAAAAAAAATATCAAAACGATTGCTGACCCTGCTGAAGCCTTATCCATGTCACTGGCGTATCCGCAGGGCAGTTTTGCCATTCAAAGTGAATTTGACAACAAATATGTTATAACGGATCTTCAGTTCGTAAAAGATTACATGGGTTTTGAACCCTCAGAGTTTTCGGCTTTGGAATTACAATTAAAAGCGGGTAATGATGTTTCTTCAATCCAGCAGGTATTGAGAGCATATCTTGGAGATAATTACAAGGTAGAGGACCGTTACCAGCAAAACAGAACATTGTATGCCACCATCAGGCTGGAAAAGCTGGCGATATATGGTATTTTTACCCTGATATTGCTTGTGGCAGCATTTAACATGATTGGGTCACTCAGTATGCTTGTTCTGGAAAAGAAAAAGGATATTCAGGTCCTGAAATCAATGGGGGCAGAAGACGGACTCATCCGCAAAATCTTTCTTGCAGAAGGTATTTTGCTTGCCGGTATCGGAACTTTTGCTGGATTGGTGCTTGCCTTACTGATTTACTATCTTCAGACAACATTCAAGCTGGTGCCATTGGAAGGCAGTACTTTTCTTATTGATTACTATCCTGTAAAGCTATTGACTTCTGATATTTTACTTGTATTGGTAACAGTATTCTCAATAGGAACAATGGCATCCTGGATGCCTTCAGTTCGGGCGTCCAGACAAGAAATAACGCTCAGGTCGTTCTGACAATTAATAATCGCCCAGAGACTCAGGCAATTGTGCCAGTGCTTTGGCAAGTTGTTCATCACTTGGAGCTATTCCGTGCCAGCCATGGTCGTTTTCCATGAAGTCAACACCTTTCCCCATGATGGTATGCATCATGATTGCTATGGGTTTGCCTTGCCCTGATGCAGCTTTCGCCTGTTCCAGCACGCTGACAACATCATCCATGTCATTGCCATTCATCTCGAGAGTAGTCCACCCAAATGCTTCGAATTTTTCCCTGATATTACCAAGAGACATCACCTGATCCGTTGTGCCATCAATCTGTTGTCCGTTCCAGTCTACTGTAGTGATGAGGTTATCTACTTTGTGGTGTGCTGCAAAAATTACAGCTTCCCAGATTTGTCCTTCCTGAAGTTCGCCATCTCCGTGCAATGAAAAGACAAGATTACTGTCTTTGTTAAGCTTTTTAGCCAGTGCCATGCCTATCGCAACACTCAGACCCTGGCCTAGGGAACCTGAAGCTATCCTGACGCCAGGCAGGTGTTCATGGGTAGTAGGGTGCCCCTGTAAACGGGTATTCAACTTTCTGAAAGTTGCCAGTTCGCTCACAGGAAAGTAACCTGAACGGGCCAGGCAGGAATAAAAAACCGGTGATATATGTCCGTTTGAAAGAACAAACAAATCTTCATGCACACCATCCATGTTGAAGGCCGGATCATGTTTCATGATTTTAAAATACAATGCTGTTAAGAAGTCAGCACAGCCAAGAGAACCACCCGGGTGACCACTTTGAACGCCATGTACCATTCTCACGATATCCCGTCTGATTTGAGAAGCTGTTTCCTGAAGGGTTGCCATTTTAATGTATTTCGGGCAAAACTAATGTTTTTGTGTGTTTTTAAACAGGGATTCATGTTTTTTTCCCAATGTGCATAAAAACAGAGAAGTCTACTATGAATAGTCAGGTATTAAATTTAATTTCATATACCTGAAAAACCCAAAGTATTGAGTGGGGTGTGTTGATGTGAACAGATGAAAAAATATGATTATGGGGTCCGTATTGCTTACTTTGTGTGTTGCTTTTTCTATTTCTTTTTTTATGATTCCGGTAATCATCAAATTGACTCACAGGAGGCAGCTGCTTGATTTTCCGGGAATAAGGAAAATACACCAAATACCAACACCATCAATGGGTGGTATTGCCTTGTTTGCATCTTTGCTCATTACACTTTTGCTATCGGCGGATTTTACCACTTCACCACAGGTACCGGGTTTTCTAACTGCCTTTACAATCATTTTTTTTGTAGGTCTGAAAGATGATATCCTCTTTTTTTCGCCGGCTAAGAAGTTTGCTGGTCAGCTCGTTGCTGTTTTGCTGCTGGTTTATCAGGGATACTATCAGTTGAATTCATTTGATGGATTTCTGGGTATTGGCATGTTGTCTCCTGCAGCATCCTTTTTATTTACAACATTTACAATGCTCGTCATAATTAATGCTTTCAACCTGATTGATGGTGTCGATGGATTGGCAGCATCACTTGGTTTGTTTTCTACATTGTTTCTGGGTATAGTGTTCTGGTTGCAGGGTGATAAAACCCATGCCCTGATTGCATTGGTGTCAGCTTCTGCTTTGTTTGCATTTTTAATGTACAACTGGAGTCCTGCCAAAATCTTTCTTGGTGATACCGGTTCGCTTTTAATCGGACTTATAAACGCAGTACTTGTAATACGTTTTATTGCCACCCGGTCGGCCATCAGCCCTGAAATAGATTTTCCTGCGGCACCTGCAGTTGGAATCGCTCTGCTTTTTATACCCATGGCAGACATGTTGAGACTGGTGATTATCAGAACGGTTCATGGTAGCTCTCCTTTTAAACCTGATATGCAGCATTTTCATCACCTGCTGTTGGGAAAAGGAATGACACACAGGCAAGTGACGCTTTTTATTCTGGTGTTAAATGCGCTCTTTGTACTATACGCCTGTTGTTTTCAGTTTTTTGGCAATACCATACTGATTATTTCCATGTTTGTAATAGCATTTATAATCTTACTTGTTTTTAACAGGGTATCATTCAGAAGCAAATCCATCCTCACGCAATACACCCCTGAAAAAGAAGAAATTCAAACCTTTACGAGAATTGTCAACTCAGACACCTTTGAGGAATTGAATACCCTCAATTAACCTTTTGGCAATTTATCTTTTGCTTATAGACCTCATTCATTAGCTTTGCATTGCAAAACAAACAATTATGTCTGAAGAATTGGAAATGTATATCATGGACGCTACTTCAACAATGGAGAAAGCAATATCCCATCTTGAAGCAGAATTGGTGAAATTAAGAGCTGGAAGGGCAAACCCTCAGATGTTTGACGGACTCACAGTAGATTATTACGGCGCACCGACTCCGGTTGCTCAGGTAGCTAACATTACAGTAGCAGATGCTAGAACCCTTACTATTCAGCCCTGGGAGCGCAATATGTTACAAGCCATAGAACGGTCTATCATTGCTGCAAACTTGGGTGTAACTCCACAGAATGACGGCATGATTATCAGGATCTTTCTGCCCCCACTTACCGAAGAAAGAAGGCGTGAAATTGTAAAGCGTGTTCAGGGTGAGGGAGAGCATTCAAAAGTTGCCATCAGAAATATCAGGAGAGATGCTATTGAGCAGGTGAAAAAAATGCAAAAAAATGGCCTGAGCGAGGATACTGCTGCAGACGCTGAAAAAGAGATACAGGATCTCACCAATAAATTCATTGCCCTGGTTGATAAAACACTGGCAGCCAAGGAAAAGGAAGTGATGAGTGTCTGATTACTTGTTTGCCAGCCTCACACCAATGAGGATGACGCACATGCCCGCAACCTGGATAAGGGAAATCTGTTCTCCATAAATCAATCCCCAGCCAATGGCAACAAATGGTATGCCGTAGGTTACCGTAGAAGCGAATACTGGTCCGGCTTTACTTACAAGGCTGTAAAAAAGTACAGAAGCAACTCCTGTTCCCATAATGCCAAGGGTAGCTGCAGCAATAGTTCCTTGTGTCCAGTTGCCATTCAGCAGGTTGGGGTCAGTAAAATAGCCTGTTGTAGCCAGGATTATTAACGTAGGAATAGTTAAAGCAGAGAAGGCAATGGTTGCAACATGCAATGGCTGGGTATTACGCAGTAACTGGTTAACAACATTTACATTCAGGCCATAAAATATGGTAGCCAGGATTACGAAAAACGCATAGCCCAGGTAATGAAGGCTTATTCCTTTTGTATTGCCAAGTAATAGCACCATCATGCCTGCGAATCCGGTTATCATGCCTGCCCATTTTATCCAACCAATCTTGAGTTTAAAGAACATTGTGCCTATCGCAACTGTAAAAATCGGAGTCAGGGAATTGAGTATACCTGCCAGTGAGCTGTCAATCTTTGTCTGTGCCAGTGAGAAAAGGAATGCAGGAAAGAATGAACCCAGAAATCCTGAAAGTATTATTGGTCTGATGATTTCTTTGGGAACTGTTTTTAGGGCACGTGGTAGGAGGGGTAGCATCACCAGTCCAGTAAAAAGAATCCTGAGCGAAGCTACCTGATAGGGGCTCAATGTTTCCAGTCCGGTTTTCATCAGCACAAATGAACTACCCCATATCAAACACAGCAAAATAAACATTATCCATTTGGTCATGTCCAAATCAATTTATGTTGCGAAGGTCGTTAATTTCAGTTGGAGATTCCAGTTGTTTTGAATCGAATACATATATTTGTCGTTCATCGGCATAAAAATATCCCACATTGAACACAGCATCCTATCAGATTAAATTACCTCAGTTTGAAGGTCCTTTTGACCTGCTCCTTTTTTTTATTGAGAGGGATGAACTGGATATTTACAATATTCCCATCAAGAATATTATTGACGACTTTCTGGCATTCATCAAACAATCAGAAGATGATAATATTGAACTGAGCAGTGAATTCATTTTGTTCATTTCAACACTGATGCGGATCAAGGCAAAAATGTTATTGCCAAGAAAGGAACTGGATGCGTCTGGCAATGAGATTGACCCACGCCAGGAACTGGTTGATAAGATTCTAGAATACAAAAAATTCAAGGAGGCTTCATCAAGGTTGGCAGAGCTTGAACAGCAGCGTCTTTTCATGGTGAAACGTGGCAATCTCAAACAGGATTTGCATGCCATTGGAGAAGAAGCATCAGAAGGCACAGAGATACAATCGGTCAGCCTTTTCAAGCTCATGAAACTTTTTGAAAAGGTTATGCAAAGGGTGCATGACCGGCAGAACAAGCCGCAGCATGTTGTCTACAGGTATAATTATACAATGGAAGAAAGCAGGGAATATGTGCTGCTTGTCAGTTCCAAAGAAAAGACCATGTCTTTTGAAAAGGTTTTTGATGTTTGTCAGGATAGGCTTCATGCCATCTTTCTTTTCCTGACAGTTCTGGAATTGGTGCAACAGAATTACATGTCAATCATCATTGGCGAGGGGAGGAATAACTTCATCATTGAATACAATGATGAGCGCCCTCAGGACCCGGTGTATGATTTTACTGCATGATCTGAACCAGGTCCTTCATCATTTCTCTGGCGGTATCCACGATAGCTTTGGTATCGTAAGCGCATTCCCTGTGCAGTTCCTTTTGTGAGCCGTGTTCTACTATTCTGTCTGGTATGCCAAGCATACGCACAGAGGCCTGGTAGTTGTGTTTTGCCATAAACTCCAGGATAGCAGAACCTACTCCGCCCACAATGGTTCCGTCTTCCACAGTGATGATCTTATTGTACCTGCTGAAAACTTCATGTAACATTTCTTCATCCAGCGGTTTCACAAAGCGCAGGTCGTAGTGACCTGGTGTTATGCCATCGGTCCGAAGTTCCCTGATGGCAGCCGCAGCGAAATTGCCGGGATGACCAAAGCTGATTATCGCCAGGTCAACTCCTTCCTTCAGCCTGCGTCCCTTTCCGATACTTACTTCCTTCAGTGGAGTCTGCCACTCGGGCATCACACCCTCACCCCGGGGATATCTGATTACAAATGGAAGATTTGTTGTTTCCAGCTGAGCAGTATACATCAGGTTCCTGAGTTCCTCTTCATTCATGGGAGAGGAAACAATCATATTGGGGATGCAGCGCATGTATGCAATATCGTAGACTCCGTGGTGGGTAGGACCATCATCTCCAACCAAACCGGCTCTGTCCAAACAAAATACCACAGGTAGTTTCTGAATGGCTACATCATGAACAACCTGATCATAGGCGCGCTGCATGAAGCTGGAATAGATGTTGCAGAAAACCCTTAGACCCTGGGTTGCCATACCGGCACTCAGGGTTACGGCATGCTGTTCACAAATACCCACGTCAAAAGCCCTGTCTGGCATCTCATCCATCATGAATTTTAGAGAAGATCCTGATGGCATGGCAGGCGTTATGCCAAAAATATTTGGATTATTCCTGGCCAGTTCAAGTATTGTTTTACCAAAAACATCCTGGTATTTAGGAGCCTGAGGTGTATCGTATGTTTTTTTAAAAATTTCTCCTGTTACCTTGTCAAAAAGTCCCGGTGCATGCCACTTGGTCTGGTCTTTTTCAGCCAGGGCATAGCCTTTGCCTTTGGTTGTTATGATATGAAGGAGTTTCGGACCGGGTATATCTCTGAGGTCCTTCAGGGTATCTACGAGTTTAGTGATATTGTGGCCATCAATCGGACCAAAATACCGCATGTTCATGGATTCAAAGAGATTGCTTCTCCGGCTTATAAAACCTTTGATGCTGTGTTCCAGCTTGCTTGCTATTTCCCGGGTAAAGTTACCACCAACAGGCAATTTCCCCAGGGTCTTCCATATGTCATCTTTGAGCTTGTTGTAGGTGTGAGAGGTACTGATATCAGTCAGGTATTCCCGGAGAGCACCTACATTGGGGTCGATGCTCATGTTGTTGTCATTCAGAATAACCAGCATGTCTGCATCTGCAATTCCGGCATGATTCATGGCTTCAAAAGCCATACCTGCTGTCATGGAGCCGTCTCCAATAACTGCAACAGATTTGCGGTCTCCCTCTCCCTTGTGTTTGGCTGCTAAGGCCATACCCAGGGCAGCAGAAATTGAAGTGGAAGAATGGCCAACGCCAAAAGTGTCATACTCGCTTTCGCTGCGTTTGGGGAAGCCGCTTAGGCCACCGTACTTTCTTTGTGTATGAAAATTATCCCTTCTGCCTGTGAGTATTTTATGTCCGTATGCCTGATGACCCACATCCCAAACGAGCTGATCATAAGGCGTGTTGTAGGCGTAATGCAATGCAACCGATAATTCAACAACACCGAGACTTGCGCCAAAATGTCCTCCATGCACACTCACCACATCAATAATGTATTGCCTGAGTTCATCACACACTTTTACCAGATCGTCTTTGGCCAGCTTTTTGAGGTCAGCCGGTGAGTCGATTTGCTGGAGCAGTTTGCCTGGTTCAATTTTCATGTTGTATCCTTTGTAAGTGTACTTCGTTGTGAAACAAGTGATGCACTTTTTTGTTCGGTGATTCCAAGGTATTTATCCTGTAAAGTTAATCAAAATACCCTTATATACCGATGAGAGGCTGCTTAAAGCCACTTATACAATAAGCATTCAGAACTGCGGGGAGTTAGGTAATTTTACAAAATATGGATCGCGTACTGGGCAGGATATCAAAATATTGGCTTTTTCAGCTTCTTGGCTGGGGAATGTTTGTTGGGATTAACATTTTTTTTGCCATAACCTATAATTTATTTGATAACCTTTTTATAACCAGACTGACTGTTTATTTAGTGGCGGGACTTGTTATGTCTCATCTCATGCGAATTGCAATCCACCGGTTAAGCCTGATGAACCGTCCGGTAAATTATCAGCTTATTGGATTTGTTCTTTTATCAGTTTTGTTTGCTGCATTGGTTGGACTACTCGAAACTTTTCTGAGCAGTTTACTGCAACTGGAATACAAGGAAGAAGTGCTGATGGCGCTTCAGCAAAAAATCAGTACCAATATTTTTACCTCGTTCATTTACTTTTTTATCTGGAATTGCATTTATTTCATTTACCATTATGTGGAGCAGTCCAGGAAAAATCAGGTAGATAACCTCAAGCTGGAAGCGATGGTAAAGTCGCTTGAGTTGAAGACAATTAAGGCGAGTATCAACCCACATTTTATTTTCAATGCGTTAAACAGCATCAGGGCATTGATTGATGAAGATCCAAGCAGGGCAAGGGTTTCAGTAACTTCGCTGGGCAACATCCTCAGGTCGAGTATGCTCTCAGATCAACTGGAGACAGTCACCCTAGAAAAAGAACTCGAAATTGTAGCGGATTACCTGGCACTTGAATTGATCCGGTTTGAAGACCGGCTGAAGGTTAAATATGAAATCGAAGAGGATGCTTTGGATAATCCTGTTCCTCCCATGATGTTGCAAACCCTTGTGGAAAATGCCATTAAACATGGAATTGGAAAAAGTGTGGAGCCAGGCATAATTAAAATTGTTGCGCTTGAGAATGACGGCCTGTTCTACCTGCAGGTAGTGAATGATGGTAGGCTTGATATGCATAAGGAAAAAGAGGGATTCGGGTTGCAGAGCACTGAAACAAGGCTCCAGCTTATTTTTGCAGGCAGGGCAACCTTTAGAATCTGTCAGTTGAATGAAATGGAAGTACTTGCTGAAGTAGTCATTCCACTTGATTAATAAAAACCATTATGAAAAAGACAGCAATCATTATTGACGATGAAAGGCTTGCAAGGGCAGAACTCAGGAAGATGCTCAGCGATTACCCGGAAGTTGAAATTCTTGGCGAAGCTGCTAATGCAGATGAAGCCTTGGCCTTGATTCCCGAATTAAATCCCGACCTCATTTTTTTAGACATACAGATGCCGGTAAAAACCGGGTTTGAATTGCTGGAAGAACTGGATAAGGTTCCTTCTGTTATATTTACAACAGCTTTCAATGATTTTGCCATCAAGGCATTTGAAGTCAATGCGCTTGATTACCTGCTCAAGCCGATAGATCCGAAGCGTTTATCAGACGCAATCCAGAAATTACTCCTGCTTGATGAGAAAGACATTCATGCTGCTGATGGCAGATATGAGTCGAGGCACATGCTGACTGAATCTGACCAGGTTTTTGTAAAAGATGGCGAAAAGTGCTGGTTTGTAAAGCTATCTGAAATAAGACTTTTTGAATCAGTAGGAAACTATGCCAGGGTATTCTTTAGCACGAATAAGCCATTGATACTGAAGTCGCTCAATTCACTGGAAGAACGGTTGGATACCCGAATTTTCTTCCGGGCAAACAGGAAACATATTGTCAACCTCAGGATGATTGAAAGGGTAGAACCTTTCTTCAACGGTGGACTTT
>CANHUF010000083.1 GCA_947463715.1 Sphingobacteriales bacterium | reverse complement strand
TGAGAAACATCGCTAATTCATTTGCTTATCAAGTTTCTATTCCTGAGCCGCAGTATCCCGTAACCTACTCCGGCTGCCAGCAACAAACCCATGCGCCCATTTACTCATATGTGCCTTTTTATCTGGCATTCAAAAGCATCACTGGAATGACCAACCAAGAATATACGAAGCGGTTATTAATGTTCTGAACTCAAATAATTTCTCCTGCCCACAAACGCTTTAAGAACAAGCTCCATGGCATAACAGTTAGATCGCCGATTTTTCTTTCAATTGGATCATTGCTGACGATAATCATTTTCTTTACAGTATATTCTTCTGAGAAGCTTTTAAGTCCTTTCAAGTGCCTGGTCTGAACATTATCAGTTCCCTTTATTTCCAAAGCAACCTCATGATCCCCTAAAATAAAGTCAACTTCCATTTGTGACGTAGTTCTCCAAAATGAAATTGGATAATTCTTATCTGAATATTTACTGTGGGCGTATAATTCCTGGTAAATAAAATGCTCAAATGAATTACCAAATGCCTCACTTCCCATTTCAATTTTCCCCCGTTTCAACAAATTGTTAGCGATCCCTACGTCGAAATAATAAAATTTGGGAGATAAAATAACCCTTCGCTTGGGCTTTTTCTGAAAAGATGGAACAAATCGCCCAATCAATGTATCTTCTAAAATTTGGAAGTATTCCTTCACCGTATTATGACTTACGCCGCAATCAGATGCGATATTGGAATAATTCACCATTTCCCCATTTGAAAAAGCAGCAGCTCCTAAAAACTGATTAAAGGCGTTGATATTGCGAATTTTGGCTTCAGCAATAATTTCATCCTTAAGATAATTTCCAATATAGGCATCAATCATTTTTTTAGGATTATCTGCCAAATAATGCCTCGGAAGCAGTCCGTTGTTCAAAGCCTTCAATAAATCAAATTCTGGAATTTCTGATTCAATCAGAGGATACAGCTCATACCTTAGCGCTCTTCCGCCCAACAGGTTTGCTCCAGATCGTATTATTTTTCTGGGACTAGATCCGCTCAAGATGAAACGGATATGATGATTTGCAATCAGCCAATGAATTTCATCCAGCAACTCTGGTATTTTTTGTATCTCATCAACTATCACAAGATTTTTGGACGTTTGGGCTAAAATGGTTTCTCTAAACTGTTGAGGATCTGTCAAATACCTTCTGTAGACGTCAGATTTTAATAAATCAAACCATATTGCATCAGGGAATAAGGTTTTCAACAAGGTACTTTTCCCCGTTTGCCTAGCTCCCCACAAGAATAGGCTTTCATTATCGGCACCTGCAAGAATTTGTTTTCTTGTAAACATAGCAAACAAATATATCTACATTTTACATGATATTACAAATATCTACTTACAAATATCATGTTTTTTTAGACTAATTATTGGAATTTAAAAAATTGGCGTTTGATGCCGGCAGTATCTTATCTTTCCCAATACAGGATCTTTTATGGATTTCTCAGTATTATTCCAAAATCAGCAATATATATTGATAGGATCCTAAAAAAAGATATTTATCAATATTTAATTGATAAATGTAACCCTGTAATCAAGCATGTACCGGCCAAATACATTGCAGAGTTTATAGGCATTACAGCCGAATGGTATAGTAAGTTGAAGAGGTGATTCATAGATGAGTAGATAAAATTAATAAAAGGGAAAGATTGTCAGCTTTCTGTATCAATTTCCCCTTTTTGCTTCCTGAGCCGCCGCATCCCGTAACCTACTCCGGCTGCAAGCAACAAACCTATGCCTCCATCAACAGGAGTTGACGGAACTTCTGGATCAAAGCCGGGAGGTGCTTCAGTGACGGTCACATCACTACTGAAAAAGCTTCTCTTCTGGCTATTGTTTTCCGTAGACTGATTGCCATATATATTGGGACTACGATTAGGGTTCTGATACGGATTCCTTCCGTCATTACCCGTGGTGGCTGTATTGTACTGTGCATTTACATCAGTCACCAGCATAACAATCCCGATAACGATTATTATTATCTTCCTGCTCATAATTTTACCATTTTAGCCGTGAATGATTTATCACCAATGCTCACTTTTACTACATAAACTCCGCCCGACAGCGCTCCTATATTCAATGTTGCCCGACCCTGGTTATCGAGTTGTACCTGTTGCTTGAATACCAGTCGCTTGTTCGTATTCCGTATCTCTACCTTAGCTGATGCATTTATCCCACCCTGCTTTAGTTCTCCCATCGGTACCCTCAGGGAAACTACTCCACCAGTAACAGGATTCGGATACAGCAACAGTTTCTTTATTGCCGGTAGCTCAGGTTCTGCACTGCGTGAGTTTACCACCAGTACCAGGTCTTCCTTAGTCTTCACACCAAGGGCATTCAAAAAAGACAGCTCCAATCCGTTTGCGTGGTCTACCTTTATTTGCTGTCCTGTCGTGCGGTTCAACAGATATACTTCTCTGGCAGGATTAACATTCTTGTCGACTGATACCTTGACTATGTATTCTCCGTCATAGAGATTTGTCATGCTGATCGGAATCGTATCGCTTTTAACCTCATTGCCGATGACAGCCTTCAAGCCCAAGATCGACTGGCGGCTTCCATTATACACCGCAGTAATATTTTCATCCAGGTTGCTGAACTTGGCAGCGTCTTCCTTGCCATAGGTGTCTGTAAAATCCTTGTTGTAGGCAACTAAAAAACCATCTGCCGGACCAGCTCCAGGTTTGTTTTTCAGCAGCAGCGAAACATAGATCTTCTCTATCGCTGATGTTGTTGCAGGCTGCATCCGCTCCTGACTGATCATACCTGCCTCTTCACCTGCAGTGATGCCATTGCGCGAGAAGATAGCAGTTCGTGGTGGTGCTGTGCCTACAATATCTGTTGCGTCAAAAGTAACAGCAGGTAGTATTGAACCATTAACATTACTATTGTTGCGCACAAAAAAGGCTTGTCCGGGCTGAATATACCTGTCTGCCAAAGAACCCGCGGTGTTGTTGGATAAAGTAGCCTGATTGTAGGTAATATAAGCTCCTCTGCCATTGGTACCCGATATTGTAGGATCCCAGTAATACAGATTCTCTTCCACATTGCTTTTGGTTACTGCGTGCCAGTCCACCACAGACCAATAAGGATTACCAATAAAGGAATAACGACCAGCTACGCCACTCAGCGGAACGATTGGTGAAGTGGTGGTGAAGCTCATCGATTCACATACTTTCAGCACACCTTTTGTGCGTATTGTGGTGGCCGTTGCTGTTTCTGAATCAGTATTCAGGTTAGCTCCTCTGTCGCCTCTTACAAACAAACGGTATGCCTCTCCTCTTTGTAATATATTACCAGCAACATGGGTATTGGCTTCTGCAACCCAGGCATAAGATGATACATTGAAAGTGAATAAACTTGGACTAGTGGATAGTGAAAGATCAAAACCATTGGTAGCTCCACCAGTACCCATAATATGCGTGCCATATCCGGATGTAGGGTTCTCTGTTGTACCACCAGCATAAGGATAACCAGCAGTGCTTTTGACGCTGCGGCCCTCCTGCCAGTTGGCATTGATGGTTGTAGATGTAGTTACACCAGGTGTGATGAACCTGAATGCACGTTTGGCAGAGATGTATTTTTCTACTGTTACATCACCTGATATGGGTTCAGTAGGACAAGTACCGGCAGTGCCAATAGTGGCTTCCTCTGAGGCGGTCGACTTTAAAATCAGGTTACCACTTGCATGAATGCTGATTATACCAGCCGTAGGTGTTAGAATACCAAAAACACCCAGGTTACTGCCTGATGCTACCGTTACCCCTGCTGCATTGTTTACAGTAAGGTGCTTAAACGTGCCTGAGCCAGAGATTGCCTGAGTAGATGAGCCCGATAAGGCTAAAATCCCTGAACCTGAGATTGTTCCATTATTGGTCAGGTTACCGTGAACAGTCAGTGTATTAGAAGTTGTAATGAAAACGGTCTCCCCAGAAGCAACGAAAAAGTCTTCCTGGGCAGAGGTTTGGAAGGCTGTTGCTGAAAATAAAATTGATAGAACCAATGATTTATTCATGGAAAGAAAATTATCCAAATGAAGAGCGTGTTGCACAAAACTATTGTACAGAAGGGATTGCAGTTATCCCTAGATATAGGGATAAGCCTTAATATGACTAGACGATTTTATTACGTATAGCAATTGAAACTGCCTCACCAAGAGAATTAACACTAAGCTTTTCGTAGATTTTTTTTACGTGGGCATTCACGGTATTATAGGTAATCCCAAGTTTTGCTGCTACCATTTTATAACTCATCCCTTGAGTCATTAATTGCAAGACCTCCATTTCTCTGCTGGTAAGTCCATTTTCAACTGAAACTGAAAGTGGCTGAGTATTAAAATATCGGGTAACCCTTAGAGCAATAGATGGTGTAATAACAGCGCCTCCTCCATAAACTTCTTCTATACATTGGATGACTTTATCTCCTGGAGTACTTTTTAGAATGTACCCTTCTGCACCTGCCTTTAAACTGTTAAAGATATTTTCATCATCGTCGTAGACAGTTTGAATAATTATTTTTGTAGAGGGGCTAATTTGCTTAACCAACTGAGTAGCTTGAATGCCATTTATACCTGGCATTCGAATATCCATTAAAATAATGTCTGGTGAATATTCACTTATTTGCGATTTTAATTGACTACAATCAGGGAAGGCCCCTAAGAAAGAAAAACCTATAGCACAAGTAAACAACTCTTCCAGACTTTCTCTTCTCTCACGGTTATCATCATATAAAAGAATTCTGATCATATACAAATTAAAGGCTTATTCGTTTGTTCACTTCTCCCTAATTGTAGTAATAGGGAATACACATTCAACCAAAGCGCCTTGTCTATTTGCATTTTGAATGGTTATGGAACCTCCAAGCTTTGAAGTACGATTTCGCAAGCTAGAGAAAGCAGTTTCTGAATTGATTATTCCTTCATCAATACCTTTTCCATTATCCTCCACGGAAAGATGAAGAAAATTGTCAACAGTATTCAATTTCACTTTGATACAATTTGCTCCGCTGTGCTTTATTGCATTATTTATTGTTTCTTTTACAATAAGCAATAAGTATTTTCTTGAAAGAATTCCCGTGATCGAATCTTCAGATTCTGAATCGATTTCATAAGTACATTCAATACCACGCGCATCAAAAACATCGATGAAGAAATCTTTAATGCGGCTGCTGATTGACTTTTCATTGGCCTGGTCGTTTCTCACCGCCCAAATAACATCCCCAATATTATCCAATGCCATTTTAATGCCGCTAGAAATTTTTTGAAGATAGCGTTCTGTTTTATTTCCACCAGTGACAAAATCTTTTGACGCCATATCTGCGTAGACTTGAATACTACTCAAGACTGAGCCCAAATCATCATGAAGGTCGTTACTTATTTCGCTTCTTTGAATTTGAAGTGCTTCTACTTTTTGTAAATCCAATTGTAGCTTTTGTTTTTCACTGCGTCTGAATTTATAAATCAACATAAAGTTGAAAAATAAAAAATTCACCACCATTCCGAATAAAATAATTAAAAGCTCTTTCCGAAAATCAACATTATTATTGGTGCTTATAATAATAGGAATCAGTCCCACTTTAAAAAAGACACTCATGAATAAACTTCCAAAAAATAACATGTAATTAAACAACTCTCTTGTCCTGAATAAATAAACAAGTAGAAACAGTTGGACTGGCAGATTCAAAGAGAATATCAACTTTGCAACAGTCTCCATAAATCCAATTTCACCAGTCAGGAAAACCTTTAATAAAAGAGCAATGCCTGCTGCATAAGCTACAAACTCTGCAACTTTAATTACGATGTTATAAAAATGGTGGAGGACTGGTGCGTCAATAAAAAATCGGGTAAATCGATAATATAACCCCAAACACAAAAATAAAATACCGAATCCTATAGGCTGCCGATTTTTATTTGCTATCAATTGTCCAAATGGATTAATGAGCGGATCCTTTACAACAAATACAAACAAAGTAACACCAACGGTAAAGATTAGGAAGTAGAGGAATTCTTGTTTGCGAAATAAAACAAAATAACAGAAGAGGTATACAGCCTGCATACCAATCATGCCCAGTAAAAAATTAATTTCCCCCATAAACCATTGATAAAAAAAGTAATTACTAATACATTTAAAATAAGCTAGATTATTAGATTATTTCTTAAGCACAGGTGTAACCTCAATTGCTTGTCCACCAGACGCCAAAAGCTTTAAATGCAATATTGTTTTGCTATTCACCTTCATTTTTTGAATGGAAACATGGGTCCGAATGCTGGCAGCAGGATCGTCTTTGTAAATTACAGCCTCATATTCCTGACCAGATTCCAAAAAGTCTAAAGACAGGTCCAACTCCCTGGCATCATTATTGGTAATAGCACCAACAAACCACTTGTTGCCAGATTTTCTGGCCATCGCAATATATTGACCAATAGACCCAACCAATACTTTACTCTGGTCCCAAACCGTGGGAATATGATCCCAAAAGGCCAATTCAGGTTCGTCTTGAGAATCAGCTGGTTTGTCATACCAATACATGTGTTGTAAAGGGCTATAAAAGATTGCAGCAAGAGCCAATTGATGCGCCGCCGTAGTTTTGATATACTTATTTCTTGGAACCCCATTTTCTATGGCTCCTGTTTGCTTAAAATCCTGTCTGTAGTAACAAAAAGTATAATCAGCCGCCCCGGCAATAAATCTGGTGAATGGGAGAATGGTATTATGCGTAGCAGTTGGGAAACCTTCATTCCCCAAAATGCCTTCCTGGGTCATGAGATTGGGATAGGTTCGGCTAAAACCTGTTGGACGATATTCATCATGAATGTCTACCATTAACTCATATTTGGCGCATTTGCGCACGGCTTCGTGCATCCATGTGGTCCATCTAAAAGATCCGACGTGTACAAATCCAAATTTTACTCCAGCAACGCCCCATGCATGATAGATAGGCAGAATAATATCTAATTGCTTAGCCAGCGCGCGTTGGTTTACATAAAGGATCACACCAATCCCTTTTGATTTTCCATAAGCAATCACTTCTTTCAGGTCCAATTCATTAATTGGATTTCTTTTGGGATCAACACTCACCCTTCTTGCATCAGAAGAATCGTGGTATTCATAACCATACCAACCTGCGTCAAATAAAATGTATTGCAGCTGATGTTTACTGGCAAAATCTATGGCTGTTCTGGCACCGGCAGTAGACAGGGTCACTTCTCTGAATACTTTACCTGGTTTAATCCAACTACTATTGCCAATTTGGTTGGGGGGATTTAAATTCTGAATCAAATCATTGTTCTCCAACAATGCTCCAGGGCTTGTCGCCACCATCACCCATCTCCAGGGGCTGGCAAAGGGAGCAATTTCCTCTACATTGTCATACATGACCCCTTGAATAGTATTCGGCTTGTTAGTTATAGATTTGAATTTGGTTCTGGAATAATTCACCATTTCTGCTTCTCCCAAACAAGCATAGAGTCCATTGCTTAATTCCAGTGTCAAGGGCCTTTCAGATTCAGTAAACATTTTATCTAGATCCATCAGTTGGTATTCCTGTTGGGCAAATGGCGTGAACCAAGCTTTGGTAGCATCTGGGAAACGAAATTCCGTCGACTCTCCGGTAATCTTAATCAATGGGCCGCCATTCTCTAATTCAGGAATCATGTACCTGAATGCCATCCCCTGGTTATAAACCCTGACAACTATTTTTAATTGTTTATTCTTATTCTCTTCTTTGTTCAAATAGAATACAGATTCATTGAATTGGTCTTTTACATTTGACCGCTCTCCATAAATGGGTGCCCAATCGGTATCTACTGCTCTGGATTCTATGGCTTTAATTACAATGTTTTGTTCCCAGTTTTCACCATTTACTTTTAACCCAAACCTTGAATCCAATACCACATCTTGATTCAAATACGAAAGCTGATAAATCAACCCCTTTTCAGCATTGAGCGCAATTTTAACCTCCATTTTTCCATCAGGAGACAAAATCTGATGCGTATCATTTTGAGCAAAACTGTTAAGCGTAATTAGAATGAACCAAAAAAGCAGCCTGAATTTATTACTCATAACAAACAATCGTTATTTATAAATTGGAGCAAAAAAAAATCGATCAACCTTTTAAAGTTAATCGATTTTCAGTTTTTGTAGTGCGTATAAAATTTAGCTAAGCTGGAAACTTGATACTAACTGTTCAAAAATGTCTTCCAAAGAGCTTTCCCCAACGCCAAGGTTTTTCAACAATTTTTTTACGTCGGGCTGTTCTTGCAATACAATTTGAATACAGGTTTTGAGATCCTCTTTGATTGAATTGGGGATATCTATCTTTTTTTGCGGATCAATCGTCACGCTAAGCCGAATGATATCCTTCCAATGTTTTTCAATATCCTCATTCTGCACATTTTGGCCCTCATTTTTCCGAGCAAGATTATTAATGAATGCCTTTGCTTTTAAAACAATCAAAGCAACGTCATTCGCGTGATGTAATCCCTCTGAAACTATAGTATTGGCGAGAGTGAAATTATAAAAATCATCATCCAGTAAAATAGCCGATAAGCTCGATGCTTCTTCACCAGTGGGAATATCCGTCAGGTGAAATCCTTCTGGTATAGTGATTGCATCTGGTTTTCTACAGAAGAGTTCTAGCATTTTTGGATAACCGTAGGCTTGAGGCTTTTCAAATCGGTAGAAATATTTTTTATCTCCTCTTTGTCCTATGACATATTCACCTGCTATGATGAAGTCCCAAAAATGATCGATAAAATCTGGCGTTAATGCTTCTACGATTAGAATGATATCAAGGTCTTTTGTTGCCCTGAATGGTAAACCGACTTTTTCAAAGTGGCGGTCGCAAGCGGCACCACCGATTATTATATATTGATTTGTATGTGATTGAAAGTGTTCTATAAATAAATCCATTCCTAAAACCATACTATTTCATTTATCATGTTTGTTAATGCGCCCTGCAATCTTTCGTCCTCATGGTCCTTGATTGAGAGGTAAAGGGATAGTTTATCAATTTCATTTCTATTTGAAAGTAAAATTGGATCGTAATGCCATACTTCCAGTTTATTAAATCCATATCTTTTGTTGAGGTTTCCAAGCCGGGATTTACTGATACGGAAAGTATCTTTTCCAATTACATGTGTATGTTCTCTTGGTTCGGTAAGCATGGTGTAAGAAGCTAATGCATTTTCACCACCGATGCGGGTATATACATTGTTCGGCCTGTCATCTGTGTACCATGTCTCTCTTACAGGACTTACCATTAATGGCAATGCTTTCTCCCAGAGGTCTTTACCTTGAAATTCGAAAATGACAGTTTTTTCCTTTGTGCCTTCAACTTGCAGTAGCGCATGG
>CANHUF010000082.1 GCA_947463715.1 Sphingobacteriales bacterium | reverse complement strand
TGGTACAATACTTAATATGTGAATATTCATGATCATTCAGTTCCTTCCATAAAATCATCAATGTCTCTTCTCTCTTTTTTGGTGGGTCTGCCAATTTTGGAGAGACGTTTACCAGAATAAAAACTAGCAGTTTGAAATGCAATTCTTTCTTTCTCTTCAATAGGCGTCTGGTCCTCGTAAAATTTGATGGCCTCACTGTATTGCACTCTTTTTGGTAAGAGTCCAGTTACTTTAATTACCCATCGCTTTTCATCTGTCTTGACTTCATAGGTGTCATCTATTTTTACTACTCGAGATGCCTTTACCGACTCTCCATTGACTTTTACCCTCCCTTTGTCACAAGCAGTTGCTGCAGCCGTCCGGGTTTTAAATAACCTGATGGCCCACAAATATTTATCCAGCCTGAGCTTTTCCTTTTCCATTTATCATTTAAATAGGTCGGTTACAAAATTAGACAATTGACTATTAACGAAGTTTCTTAATTTGAACTTTCAAGTAAATCACATGAAAAAGAACTCTTTTTGGTTGTTTATTTTTTGTTTTCTGCTTTCTTCATTTGTAACCGGACAATCCAAGTTACAATGGACGGAAGACGGACTTGCACTTATCAGTTTAAAGAAAAATCAATTGGTGGAAGAAGCTGTCGAGACTGGGAAAGACCGGGCAATTATAATTTCTGAAAAAGATTTCGGAACTACCGAGGAGTTTAAATCGATGGATGATTATTCCTGGCATGCCTTATCAAAGCAGCTCTTGGTTTTCAATAATACGGCCCGTGTATGGAGATACAATACAAAAGGTGATTATTGGGTGTATAATGTAAATGCTAAGAAATGGTTTCAATTGGGTAAAGGCTTGCCTGCTCAATCGCTCATGTTTGCTAAACTTTCACCGGATGGGAAACAAGCTGCATATGTTTCGGAGTATAACTTATATGTGGAGGATATTTTGACCGGTAAGCGAAAAGCGTTAACGAAAAATGGTAATCGCAGATTGATCAATGGAACCTTCGATTGGGTATATGAAGAGGAGTTTGCTTGCAGAGATGGCTTCAGGTGGAGCCCCGATGGCAAAAAAATTGCATTCTGGCAAGTAGACGCAGAAGGCACAAAAGACTTTATGATGATGGATAACCTCGCTGGTATTTATTCAAAACCTATTCCTGTTGAATATCCCAAAGTAGGGGAGTCACCTTCCGCTGTTCGCATTGGTGTTGTAGATCTAGCATCTACTCAAATCAAATGGATGAACATACCAGGGGACAATCGACAACATTATCTTCCAAGGATGGAATGGGCTGGTAGTCAGGAGTTAATTGTTCAACAACTCAACAGAAAACAAAATCAAAGCATTTTGCACATGACCAATGCCTCAACAGGAACAAGCCAAATTGTCTATAAAGAGGTTGATGAAGCATGGATTGATATTTTGCCTTCAATAGACGAAGACTACAGTTATGGGGGATGGGATTGGTTAGATAATGGGACGTCATTTTTATGGATGTCTGAAAAAGATGGTTGGCGTCATTTGTACAATGTTTCACGAAATGGCAAAGAAGAAGTATTGCTGACAAAAGGAGATTTCGATGTGATTGAAATTGCTGTTGTCAAAGAAGCGGAGGGATATGTTTATTATTATGCTTCACCAGACAATGCAACCCAGAAGTATTTGTATCGCTCCAGGTTAAACGGAGAGGGCAGTCCTGAACGTCTGACTCCCCCGGACCAACCCGGAACGCATGTTTATACCATCTCTCCCAATGCAGATCTTGCCTATCACAGCTTCTCGAGCCATAATGTACCATACACCACTGAGTCAATACTTTTGAGCACGCATAAGGATGCTTCAGGATCAAGCAGGGTTGCAGAATCTCTTGCCACAGCGGCATCCAGGATTTCTCCCCTTGAGTTTTTTACGGTCACTACTCCGGCTGGGGTTGAGATGGATGGCTGGATGGTAAAGCCCGAAAACTTTGATTCCACCAAAAAATATCCGATTGTGTTTTTTGTTTATTCAGAGCCTGCTGGGGCAAATGTGGTGGATCGGTACGGTGTTGGTCGAAACAGGCTGTATGCCGGAGATATGCGAAAGGATGGATACATTTATGTTACATTGGATAACAGGGGTACTCCTGTTCCCAAGGGAAGGGAATGGCGTAAATCGATATACCGTGAAATCGGATTGGTAAACATCGACGATCAGGCAAGCGCAGCGAGAGAGTTGTTTAAACTCAGCTATATAGACACCTCCCGGGTTGCAGTATGGGGCTGGAGTGGTGGCGGTTCTGCAACACTGAATCTGCTTTTCAGGTATCCTGAAATTTATAAGACAGGTATATCCATTGCCGCAGTGGCAAATCAACTCACCTATGATAACATTTACCAGGAAAGGTACATGGGGTTGCCTCAGGAGAACCGCGAAGATTTTGTCAAGGGATCACCCATTACACATGCAAAAAATCTGCGTGGTAACCTGCTATACATTCATGGAACAGGAGACGACAACGTACATTACCAGAATGCGGATATGCTGCTGAATGAATTGATCAAACACAACAAACAATTCCAGTTTATGGCATACCCAAACCGGAGTCACAGCATAAGTGAAGGAGAGGGCACAACCAAGCACTTGATGACACTCTATACCAATTACTTGAAACTATATTGTCCGCCTGGGGGGAGATGATTCATATCTCCCCATTGACTTCACTATTCAGAAGCCCTCCACTATTTACTCATCACTATTTACTAGTCACTATTTCCTAATCACTTATCTCCGCAAAAAACTGGTGGAAGTAAGGAATAGTTTCAATTCCCTTATAGAAATTGACGAGGTCATATTTTTCATTGGGTGAATGCAGGTTGTCGCTGTCCAAACCAAATCCCATGAAAACAATTTTCACACCGAGTTCTTTTTCAAAAAGGGAACAGATTGGGATGCTTCCTCCACCTCTTACAGGTACTGGTGTTTTGCCAAATGATTTTTCAATTGCTTTGGCTGCAGCCTGATAAGCTTTTGAATCTATAGGTGTGAGGTAAGGCTCTCCGCCATGGTGTTCAGTTGCTTTCACGGTAACTCCCGCGGGTGCTATTGATTTGAAATAATCCAGGAGTAGGGCAGTTATTTTTGCAGACGACTGGTTAGGCACCAGCCTGGCAGAAATTTTTGCAGTTGCCTTGGAAGGTAATACTGTTTTTGATCCCTCGCCAGTATAGCCTCCCCAGATGCCGTTAACTTCCAGTGTCGGGCGTATCCCTGTTCTTTCGTTAGTGGTATAACCATTTTCACCGTAAACAGCCTGGATACCCAGGTCTTCGGTGTACGCTTTTTCATCGAACGGGGCATTCCCCAGCAAAGCTCTTTCAGCACTGCTGGCTTCAAGAACATCATCATAAAAGCCGGGTATCGTGATGTGGTTATGCTCATCATGACAGGAAGCAATCATTTTGGCAAGCACTGTTGCAGGGTTTGCCACTGCTCCGCCGTAAACCCCGGAATGCAGGTCGCGGTTCGGACCAGTCACTTCCACTTCAATATAACTCAGTCCGCGTACGCCAGTATCAATGGATGGCGTATCCATGCTGATCATGGCGGTATCGCTGATGAGAATTACGTCACACTGCAGAAGCGACTTGTTAGACTCAACAAATTTTGCCAGGTTGGGTGAGCCAATCTCTTCTTCTCCTTCTATGCAGAATTTGATATTGGTTTTTAGCTGGTTGTTTTTTACCATCACTTCAAGGGCTTTGACATGCATATAGAACTGCCCTTTATCGTCGCATGCTCCACGGGCAAATATCTTGCCATCTCTTATCGTTGGCTCAAAAGGGGCGCTGTGCCATAGTTCCAACGGATCAGCCGGCTGAACATCATAGTGTCCATAAACAAGTACTGTAGGCCAGGAGGGATCGGTAATCTTTTCACCATATACAATGGGATGGCCAGGTGTTTCATAGATCACAGCTTTATCGGCTCCGGCTGCAAGAAGTGAATCTTTTACTGCTTCAGCGCATGTTTGCATGTCTTGCTTGTGCTCACTGTTTGCGCTTATGGAAGGTATGCGCAGCAAGGCAAGCAATTCTTCAAGAAATCTGTTTTGGTTGTCTGATATGTATGTTTTCATGATGAGTTTGCGTTTTAATTACACATTAGTTTTTTCAAAAATTTAACAAAAAAATTTTTCCATTTCAAAACCATCCCTATATTTGATGAACGATTGCGTGTCATATTTCAGCCTTTGTGAATCCGACCGTCTTATGTACGGAAGGTTTTTACAGAGGCTGAACCTATTTTAGGGGGTTCCCCAACATCAGCCGATCGCCGTAAGTCTTTTCTCAACAACCTTCCAGTTGATCAGGTTAAACCAGTTGCCAACATATTCAGCCCTTTTGTTCTGGTATTTCAGGTAATAAGCATGTTCCCAAACATCCAATCCGAGGATAGGTGTTCCTTTAACTGTAGATAGATCCATCAGTGGGTTATCCTGGTTGGGAGTGGAACCTATCTGAAGTTTTTTCTGGTTATCAACATAGAGCCAGGCCCATCCGCTGCCAAATCTGGTCATCGCAGCTTCACTCAATTTCGTTTTGAAGTTTTCGAAGCTTCCGAAAGTGCTGATGAGGGCTTGTTTAAGCAACCCTTCATGTAAAGCCTTTCCGGGAGCCTGCATGCTTTGCCAGAAAAATTCATGGTTATAATGTCCACCGCCATTGTTGCGGAATTTGGTTGAGAATGCTGAAGTTTTGGCCAATGCCATTTCAAGACTGAGTGCCTCTCCCTTGAATTCTGCAACTGCTGCTTCATTGAGTGCTTTGGCATAAGCCGCAGCATGCTTTGTATAATGGATTTCCATCGTCAGGGCATCAATGTATGGCTCCAGCGCGTTGAAACTGTAGGGCAGCGGTGTTTGCGTAAAACCCGATTGGTAACTGCCATTGAAAGCCATCAGTTCCCCTGGAAGCTGTGATGCCAGTCCGAGCGCAAGTGTGCCTTTAAGTCCTTTACCGATGAACTTTCTGCGGGATTGATTGATCTCCATGGTTGGTTTATTTAAAAAGTGATTTAATCTGCTTTGGACTTCCTTTTGAATTTCCTGAAGAAGTTTAAGTAAGACTCATTGTTAAAAAGCTGGGAGTCGTTCATGGCTTTGTAGACCAGGAAAATTCCGATAGGAAGGAGAACCGCACTGGGCATCCAGATTCCCCAGAACGGAGAGAGAATTTCCTGTTTGGCAAATTTTTCACCAAACATATTCAGGAGGTGAAAAATGAGAAAGAATACCACAGCAATAACCAGGGGCATCCCTAGTCCGCCTTTTCTGATGATTGATCCTAGCGGAGCGCCAATGATGAAAAGCACCATACAGGCAAAGGAAAGGGCAAATTTCTTGTGCCAGTTAATATTGAAAAGTTTATCTTGAAAGCTGACCTGTTTGTATTCCGAGCTGATGATTTCAAGTGAGTTTTTGATCAGGTTCATTTTATCTGCACCTTTCGAGTAAGTGATGTTTAGTGCAGAATCAGGAATCAGGTCGCCATATGTCTTTTTACCTTTGCCGAGTTTGTAGGTATTGGCTTTCCATCCTTTTTCAAAGTTTTTCCCAAACAGGAAATAAGGGGTTACTTCCCTTTTCATTCTGTCCGTTTTGATTTTGCTGAGTTCTTTTTTAACAGAATCACTTGACTTGGACAGTTGACGCACATTCAGCATCTCATAACTCCCTTTGAACATGCTGTCTGGTGTTTTCAAAACACTGAAACTGCTAAGGTCGAATACTTTTTTATAGGTTTTGAAGCCGAGCCTGTAATAATCTGTTTCAATGGTATTATAGGGGCCTTTTTCCTGATAGCGCCACCCGTTTACCAGGTCAAATTCGAGAAATTTCTTATCATCACTGATTCTCATGGTGCCCTTTTCGGCAGTAATCAGGTTGTCTTGCAGGGAGTATTGGTTCTCGTATATGACGATATTGCTGATATCGTTACCGTTTTTGTCTTTTTTACCAACCTTGATGGCATACCCCGGAATCTTGTCGTAAAAGATACCTTCCTTGATATCAAAAGCAGGTTTAGCCACCCTGATATCATAAATCATGGTGGTATATTTCAGGTTGGCTATGGGAATAAAATAATTGGCAATCAGAAATGCTCCTATGCTAATCACAAAGGCTGCACCCAACAGGGGGCGCATGAAACGGAGGAGTGGAATGCCGGCTGATTTTATGGCAACAAGTTCAAAGCTTTCACCAAGGTTTCCGAATGTCATAATCGATGACAGGAGGATGGATATTGGCAAGGCATAGGGAATTACTGTGATGGACACATAGGCTGTCAGCTCCAGAATACTCGTGAATTCAAGTCCCTTACCAACTAGATCGTCGATGTATTTCCAAAAAAATTGCATCACCAGCACAAAAAGTGTGATGAAGAAGGTCGCTATAAAAGGACCAATAAAAGCCTTTAGAATGAGTTTGTCGAGTTTTTTCAACATCATTAATTACCCAGCCTGTGGAACAGATCATGAACCTGAACGCCCCATAAACGTGTTTGATCAGCTATTTCCTTTTTCTCGGCAAAATCTTTGATGACCAGGATAGTCTGACTACTCACTTCTGATTTTTCAATGGCAAGCTCAAAATATTCGTTTTCCGGAGCATGAAGCCAGTGAAATCGGATGAATTTATCTTCTTCAATTTCAATTACCTCTGCTTTCTCGGTAGAACCATTCCAGGAAAAGCTGAATACCGAGTCCCTTTCATCAACCCTATCTGCAAACCATTCCTGCAAGCCAGCTGGTGTTGATAGGAATTCAAAAAGGATATTGGGGGAACACCTTACAGGATACTCTATTGAAAACAATTGTTTACTCATATCTATAATTTTATCACAGGATCTTTCAAATTATGCTGTGCACCCTGCAATGATAGAAAAATATCATTACCGAAAAAATATAATTTGGTGTTTATTTCCAACTTTTTTGCCGGTATTTTCCCCAAAAATCTTGTTTATTTTCACGGCGTTGATAATCAATTAGTTACAAGGGTATTTTCATGGCCTTTATTACATTAACGCAGCTATTTAACAATATTTTCGCAAAACCTCCGTTTTAGAGGTAACCTATTCTGAAAACTGAAATTTTAAATCCTTACCCACATGAGCATGCGTCAACTCCGTATCGGAAGATCTATTACCCTGCGTGAATCCCCAAGTCTGGAGAGATATCTGCAGGAAATCAGCAAAGTTGAAATGGTAACTGCAGAACAAGAAGCTGAATTAGCCCAGTTAATCAGAAAAGGTGATCAGCATGCCCTTGAACGTCTTACCAAAGCCAATCTCAGGTTTGTGGTATCTGTAGCTAAGCAGTACCAACATCAAGGTATGTCGCTTTCTGATCTAATCAATGAGGGTAATATGGGATTGATCCGGGCGGCCGGTAGATTCGATGAAACAAAGGGCTTCAGGTTTATCTCCTATGCCGTGTGGTGGATAAGGCAAAGCATTATTCAGGCGCTTGCAGAGCAGTCCAGGATTGTCAAGGTTCCTATGAACAAAGTGGGTATTAGGAACAAGGTTGCACAGGCAACACAGCAGCTGGAACAGGAGTTTGAGCGGGAGCCAACAGCAGAAGAGTTGTCAGCCTTTCTCAATATTGAACTGGATGATGTTTCAGCTACTATGAGTTTGTCTAACCGTCATGTGAGTCTTGATTCTCCCATGGATGAAGACGGCGATGGCAGCATGATTGACATCATGGAAAATAAAAATGCAGAACCTACAGATAAAGAGAGTAACAACGAGTCCATGCTCTATGAGATTGAACTCGCTTTGAATAGTCTGCCGGAAAAACAGCAGAAAGTGTTACGCTATCTTTATGGTATCGGAAGGGATACGCCGATGGGGATGGAAGATATCGGTGCCGAATTCAACCTGACCAGGGAGCGTGTAAGGCAAATCCGGGACAAAGCACTGGAGACCCTGAGGCAGCATACCAACTCAATGCGGCTGCGAACCTTCCTTTAGTTAAATTAATCATTAACTTTGCTTCCCCAAGCAAAGTTTTTTTTTATGTTTGAAAACCTCAGTGAGCGGATAGCATCGGCCTTTAAGCAAATCAAAGGCGAAGGAAGAATTACAGACCTCAACATCGCCAATACCGTAAAGGACATCCGCAAGGCATTGTTGGATGCCGACGTTAACTTCAAAATAGCCAAGGAGTTCACAGATAAGGTGCGTGATAAGGCTGTTGGTCAAAAAGTGCTGACAGCAGTTAGTCCGGGACAGCAAATGGTTAAAATTGTTCAGGATGAGCTCACCGCATTGATGGGTGGTGCCGCAAGTGAACTTAACGCATCGGGCAATCCTGCAGTTATTTTGATTGCCGGTCTGCAGGGTTCGGGTAAAACTACTTTCAGTGGTAAGCTGGCAAACTACCTCAAGGCGAAAGGCAAGTCCCCGCTTTTGGTAGCTGGCGACGTATATAGGCCCGCAGCGATTGACCAGCTCAAGGTCCTTGGGTCACAGATAGGGGTGGATGTATATGCTGAACCTGATAATAAAGATCCACGCCAGATTGCTGAAAATGCACTCAAGCAGGCCAAGGCAACCAATAAGAATGTACTTATTGTAGATACTGCAGGCCGTCTGGCCATCGATGAAGTACTCATGAATGAGGTAGCAGGCTTGAAAACAGCGCTCAAACCACAGGAAATCCTCTTTGTTGTGGATTCCATGACCGGACAGGATGCGGTTAATACAGCCCGTTCATTCAATGAGCGCCTTGATTTCACCGGTGTTGTACTTACCAAGTTGGATGGTGATACCAGGGGTGGAGCGGCACTTTCTATCAAATATACTGTTCAAAAACCCATCAAGTTTGTCAGCAACGGCGAAAAGATGGAAGCCCTGGATGTATTCTATCCAGACAGGATGGCACAGCGTATTCTGGGAATGGGAGACATCACTTCCCTTGTAGAGCGTGCTCAGGCTCAGTTTGATGAGGAGCAGGCGAAAAAGCTGGAAAAAAAGATCAGGAAAAATCAGTTTGATTTTCAGGACTTTCACGATCAGTTGCAGCAGATTAAGAAAATGGGTAACCTGAAAGACCTCATGGGCATGATTCCGGGAATGGGTAAAGCCATGAAAGATATCGATATCAGTGATGATGCTTTCAAAGGTGTGGAATCCATCATAAGCTCAATGACCCCATTTGAAAGGGCCAATCCGGATATAATAGATATTTCTCGCAAAAAACGTATCGCTTCAGGGTGTGGCAGGGATATGAATGAAGTGAATCAATTTTTTAAACAGTTTGAGCAAATGAAACAAATGATGAAAGGTATGGCTAACATGCCTGCAATGCCACGAATGGGGGGCAGACGCTAAATCATTTGTTTATATTCTTAATACTATTTACCTTTGCAGTCCGTTATAGTAAAAATTATTTTCTAACCACCCACTAAAAATTTTAATTTTTTATGGCTGTC
>CANHUF010000081.1 GCA_947463715.1 Sphingobacteriales bacterium | reverse complement strand
TTTATCAAGCTTTTTTAACAGGCTATTGAACTGTTCAATGTCATCAAATTCAAGGTCGGTATGAAATCCATATTTAAACTGACTCCCTGCAATGGGAAATGATTGTAGCTTACTCAGGTTGATATCTTCACCCGCAATCAGCGTAAGTACTTCAGCCAGTCTGCCTTTGGCATGATCTGTATGAAAGTTCAGTGATGCCTTGTTGGCACCATCAACAACTTCAGGTGTTCTGCTGAGGACCAGAAATCTGGTATAATTATGCTTGACATCATGGATATTGGGTGTGATGATTTTTAGACCAAACAACTCCGCCGCCAGCTTTCCTGCAATAGCAGCAGTATGTTTGCTTTTTTTCAGCATGAGTTGCTTTGCACTTAGTGCAGTGTCTTCAGACTCAATGAGTTTCCAGGGATATTGATTCAAGTAACCGAGGCATTGCTGCAAGGCCATGGGGTGAGAATGAACTTCCCTGATCTGATCCAGCTCAACATCCGGATTCACCATCAGATGTTGATCGATTTGCAGGTAGACTTCACCAATTACAGAAAGATTTGATTTCTGCAGCAGGTTATAGTTTGGCATAATGCTTCCTGCAAGTGAATTTTCTATAGCCATTATACCCCCCATAGTCAGGGATGGGTCTGAAGCTGATTTGATTACTTCAGAAAAGGTGGCACAAGGCAAAATTTCAACTTTCTTACCCAAAAAACTTCTTGCAGCAACCTGGTGGAAACTGCCTTCATAACCCTGTATGGCAACAGGCAGACTTGTTTTTCGTTCTCTGCCTCCTGAAGCATGCGCTTTATTCATAACCTACAATTAAAAAAAAATCCCGGTGGTTAGCCGGGATCCTTTATGTTGTTGTTTTTGTTTATTTCTTTTCAACAAAAAGTTCCCGTACCACTGGTAAAGTAGTAATAAAAATAAAAGAAGTAACGGGTTCTGTTTGATATCATCAAGACAAATATAAGAAACTTAAAACATTTTCAAAAATAAAAAATTAAAACCTATTTCTTGGTCCACCACTGTCCGCATCATTCATGCGAATTTTTCTGCCCTTGAATTTCTTGCCATCAATGGCACGAATCATCTGCTGGGCTGCACTATTATCCACTTCTACCCAGCTATTCATGTCTTTCATGTCAATCCTGCCAAGCACTTCCTTCTTCAGGTCACTCAAATCAAGGATAAACTGCAGAAAGCTTGCTTTGTAGAAACCATCCTTGATACCCAGGTTAATGAACAATTTTTTATAGTTGCCACTGCCACTACCGGCAGCACTTCTATCCCTGTCTCTACTCCTCCTGTCTCCTGATACACCATCCCTGGAAGGCTGACTTCTTTCAGCTCTCCTGTCGTCGCGGGCATTCAGATCTGCTGCATTTTCATAATACTGCAGGAATCTGTCAAATTCAAGTGCTGCAACACGCTGAAGAATCTCTTCTTTGGACATAGCTGCAAACTTTTCCTGCAACAGAGGAATATAAGTCTCATATTCACCATGGCTGATATCCGCCTTCAGCAATTTATCAATGAAGTGAAAGAATTGCTTGCGGCAAACATCTTTTCCGGAAGGAATATCCAGCTTGTGAAACCTGTTATTGATTAACTTCTCTATTTGTCTCAACCGATAAGCTTCCCGTTGAGTAACTATTGAGATACAAACACCACTGTTTCCAGCCCTACCGGTTCTCCCGCTTCTGTGTGTGTACACTTCAGGGTCATCAGGAAGTTCATAGTTGATGACATGTGTGATACCTTGTACGTCAATACCTCTGGCGGCCACATCTGTTGCAATCAGCAATTGCAGACTCTTCTCCCGGAATCTGGCCATTACTTTGTCACGCTGCGCCTGGGTAAGGTCGCCATGCAATGCTTCTATATCATACCCCTCTCTTATGAGGGATTCAGTGATGTGTTGGGCATCCGCCTTGGTTCGGGTGAATATGATACCATAGATACCCGGATTAAAGTCAATAATACGCTTAACAGTCTGATACCTGTTTACACCTGAGGTAACATAATACTGGTGATCAATATTCACATTGGCAGCATTCATTTTACCAATTGTGATTTCAGCCGGCGTAGTCATGAAACGCTTACTCACTTGTTTAACCTCAGGAGGCATAGTTGCACTGAACAACCAGATGCTGTTTCTGTTGGGCGTATTACCCAATATGAATTCAATATCTTCGCGGAAACCCATGTTCAGCATTTCATCTGCCTCATCCAGGACGATATATTTAATATTTTCTAAATTGATGGCTTTCCTTTCAATCAGATCAATCAGGCGGCCAGGGGTTGCTACAACAATGTGAATACCTCTTTTAAGCTCCCTGATCTGCTCTCCAATCGAAGCACCTCCATATACAGCAGTTGAACGAACAGATTTCTTGTGTGTGGAAAAATTTGCAAGGTCTTTGGTGATCTGCATACACAATTCTCGGGTTGGACAAACAACCAAAGCCTGCGGATGCCGCATCTCAGCATCAACCAGTTGTAACAACGGCAATCCGAACGCAGCTGTTTTACCGGTACCGGTCTGAGCCAGTCCTACAAAATCTTTTGTACCACTTAATAAAATGGGAATAGCCTTCTCTTGTATGGGAGTGGGCTGTGTAAACCCAAGGGCTTGAATACCCTCCAACAATGACGCTTCAATACCCAACGCTTCAAAACTCATAAATATCTTTTTGCAAAGTTAACCCTATTCGGGCAGATGGGAGAAAAAACAAGACAATCAACTGATTATCAATAAGATAAAAAAAAGTCATCCCGTAGAAACGGGACGACTTCAACGATTGCTTGCCATATGAAAAAATTCTTAGTGTGCAGCAGCAGTAGTATCAGCAGCAGGTGCAGCAGCAGTTGTGTCAACAGCAGTTGTATCAACAACAACAGCAGTGTCTACAGCAACAGCAGTAGTGTCAGCAGCAGGAGCTTCAGTAGATCCACCACATGATGCAAGAGCAGCGATAGCGAGAATTGCAAATACCTTTTTCATTCTTTTGGGTTTTTTGAAAGTTAAAATTGAATAACTGTGAATTAATACGCAAAGTAAAAGGAAGTAACCCGCTCTAGAAAAAAATATTTTTGTTTTTTTGTGGGTTACTATTCCCTCCCTTTCGTATTTAAATAAGTATTGTGGCAATTACAGAACAGGAACTAGAGATTTTCAGAGCAGTTGGCAACAACGAAAAGACTGCAATTGAATCAGTTTATAAAGAAAATTATACACTTATTCAACACTTTGTCGTTAGCAACAATGGTTCGGAAGATGATGCAAGGGATATTTTTCAGGAAGCTATGATGGTATTGTATGAAAAATCCCGACAGCAAGATTTTGAATTAACCTGCCAGATCAGAACTTACCTGTATTCGGTTTGCAGGCGATTGTGGTTGAAAAAGTTGCAACACAACAGAAGAATTGAGTCTCAGGTTGAGAATTTTGACAGAATAGTGCCGGTTGAAGAAGACATTGAGGAGCATGAAAAGCTTAATGGACAGTATCTCATCATGAGAACAGCCATGGGCAAAATAGGTGAACCATGTAAAAGCTTGATTGAAGCCTTTTATGTTCACCGGAAAAACATGCAGGAGATTGCGGGCTATTTCGGATACACCAATGCGGATAATGCAAAGAATCAGAAATATAAATGTCTGGTTAGGTTGAAAAAACTCTTCTTTGCCCAATATAAAAACGCTTAAAGCAAATTAATAAATGGATCAGTTACAATTGGCTGAATTGGTTGAAAGGTACCTCAAGGGGGAAATGGACATAGCTGAACGCCAGGCATTTGAACAAATGCGCATGAACCAGCCTGAGCTGGATCAGATGGTAGTTGAGTTCCATTATTTTCTGGAGGAGATGGACCGGTACGGGGAAATAAGGAGGTTTAAATCCAATCTTTATGATACCCATCACACGCTTCAGGAGTCCGGAGAAATAAAAGAACTCCAGCTGGATACAAAAGCACGGATCATCAATATGTGGAATAAATACCGCAGGGTTGTTGCGGTGGCGGCCTCTATTGCAGGTATCACGGCGATATTTATCAGCGGTATGTTATCCCTTTTCACACCCAAAGCCCCTTTTGATGATATCGAAGAACTGCGGAGGAAAGTGAGCAACCTCGAAAAACAGTCCAGCAATCAGCGCGCAGAATTCAATCGTTTCAAAACCAAGATCGAACCTGGTACTGATGTAAAATTCGGAGGTACAAGTTTTCTGATTGATGCAAAAGGATATCTGATAACCAGCGCCCATGTTATTAAAGGCGCCAAAAAAATATACGTACAAAGTCCTGCCGGGGAAGACCTTCTGGCTGAAATCGTCCATCAGGACCAAAACGCAGACCTCGCAATCCTCAGGATCAACGATGCTGATTTTGAAGCACCCCGTCAGCTCCCATATGGCTTTAGCCAGTCTCAAACCGGGTTGTCAGAATTTGTTTATACCCTCGGCTATCCCAGAAATGAAATTGTATACAATGAAGGATATCTGAGTGCGAAAACGGGCTTGGGTGGCGATACCATGTCTTGCCAGATCAGCATCAGTGCCAATCCTGGAAACAGTGGCGGACCTGTTATCAACAAAAACGGAGAAATCATTGGCATCCTCAATGCTCGTCAGACTTCAGCCAACGGTGTGGTATTCGCAACCAAGATCAAACAGGTTTATCAGCTTGTCAGTGAACTTAAAGACGCAGATAAAGACCTTAACATAAAACTCAGAAATGCTTCAAGCCTTAAAGGTGTAAGCAAATCACAACAGGTAAACAAGGTTCAGGAACATGTTTACATGGTTAAAGTTGTACTGGGATAATTTCTGAAATTTATTTACAAAAAAGGTGTTTCACAAACTGAAACACCTTTTTTTATGTTAGCGCCATAATCCGGCGGGATAGGCTCCGGATGCCAAAAGTTTAGTAATGCCTTCTTTGACTGCAGGTGCATCCTCCTTATATGTTACACCAAACCACAAGGCCGTTGTGGGAATCACCTCAACCCTGCCTCCTGTATCGCGCATGAAACTATCTGCTACAAGCGGAATAAAAAACTCCGACTTCTCTTCATGTCCCCTTTCTTCCAAAAAAGCGGCAAACAGTTTATCTGAATAATCAAATACAGATGGATCAAAACACCAGAAATTCATAGACACCATGGTGTCTGGTTGCAATGTAACCGGCTCCAGTCCGTCGCCACAGGTAATCATGTCCGTTCCGGATGCTATATTCAACCTCTCTGTAACACCTATAAGGTCACCCTGATTATTGATGCTGCAAACCCCTCTGTTTACAGTTCCGTGATCAGACAAGGTCTGCTGCAATTCGTATCCAACAATAGCATAATGTGAGGCACTGCATTGAGAGGTCAGAAAATTGTATGCTTTTACAAAAGCATCACTGCCATAGAAGTCATCTGCGTTGATAACTGCAAAAGGCTCATTGATTACGTCCTTTGCACAAAGAACTGCATGAGCTGTACCCCAGGGCTTATTTCGCTCCGGCTTTCGTTCATATCCATTCAAATGTGCATCCAGGTGCTGGTAAACATATGCTACTTCTACCCTTCCTTGTAATTTAGGTTCAAACACAGCTTTGAACTGATCAGCAAAGTCTTCCCTGATTACAAAAACAACCTTTCCAAATCCAGATCGGATAGCATCATAAATGGAATAATCCATGATTGTTTCACCGTCGGGGCCAAAGGACTCCATCTGTTTCATACCGCCATAACGCGATGCCATACCTGCTGCCAGAATTAAAAGGGTTGGTTTCATGTGTAGTGTTTAGTAAACGAAATTATACCATAATCGCAATGGTTCAAAATACGAACTTTGCTACCATCAATAACGCTTGGGATGATAGAAATATTGGAAGAAGACTTTTTTTTGCAATCTGGTGTTGAAGTTGGCATACTCAGGCTTGATAAAATTCACCCTGTAGTATCAGGTAATAAAATTTATAAACTGAAATATTACCTGGAGTCAGCCATAGCAGAGGGCCAAAAAAACATTGTTACCCTCGGCGGACCCTATTCCAACCACCTGCATGCCACTGCCTTTGCAGCAAAGCAATATGGATTAAAAGCCATTGGCTTGTTAAAAGGCAGTAAACCTGCCTGCTTATCTGTGACACTGGAAGACTGCCTGCAAATGGGCATGGAGCTCAGGTGGAGCGAAAAAAATACGCTTGAGCATACTCAGTCAGCTTGGATTAAAGAAAACTTCCCTCATGCGCTTTTCATACCTCAGGGAGGACAGGGCAAACCAGGCATTAAGGGTGCTTCAGAAATCATGTCAATTCAGGGAGTTGAAAAATTTGATAGGATTCTTGCTGCATGCGGAACCGGGACTATGGGCGCCGGACTCATCCTGGGACAGAAGGAACACCAGCGCTGCAATCTGATTTCAGTACTGAAAAACAACTTCAGTGTAACTACAGACATTTGTAACCTTTTAAAAATAAATGAGCTGTCTGACGTCAGAGCCACAATTGACTTTTCATACCACCTGGGAGGATATGCCAAAAAATCAACTGAACTGTTTGACTCAATGAACCTTTTTTACAGCAACCACAACGTGCCTTCCGACTTTGTATATACCGGAAAATTAGTTCATGCGTTCTATCAAATGCTTAAAAGAGGAGTTTTTTCAAAGGGCGAAAAAGTTTTACTCATTCACAGCGGTGGACTGCAGGGGAATAGGTCTTTAACAAAAGGAGAACTGATTTTTTAAGACAAGTAATTAACTTAGCGTAATGTTTTTGAAAAGCCATCCTCCTGCTCTATTAATGCTGATTTTTTCGGCACTTATGATAACGGTATCCGGACAAACCACCTTGCCGGATTTTAAGGTCATTCAGCGAAATGGCGTAAATATCATCAGTTGGAACAACGAAAACAAAGAACTTACACAACTCATCATTCAGCGATCATCCGACTCACTTATAGGTTTCAGATCCATCGTTTCCATGCCAGACCCTACCAGCTCCACCAATGGGTTTGTTGATAAGAAATCGGGCAGTAAATTGTTTTTTTACCGCATGTTTTATGTGATGCCAGGTAGCCGGTACGTTTTCACTGAATCCAAAAAACCCAAAGTAGAAATACCTCCACCAGTCGTTCAGCCAGAAATAAAAAAGCCGCCTATTACAGTCCCTGCTCCAGCAACAGTTACCACAAATCCTCCAATAACTAAGAAAGAGGCTCAGGAAATCATAAAAAAACAACCAGATACTGCCGTTAGCCAATTAAAGCTGGCATATCAGCAGGTTGGATTAAGTCAGTATAACTGGAGAACCATCACCATTTTGCCGAAAACGGAAAATCCACTCAATGATGACACCTTTGTGCTGTCTTCCTTGATCTTCACAAATGGCGAAGGAAACCTTATCGTTTCGCTCCCTGATGCACCTAAAAACAGGTTTACGCTACGCGTTTTCAGGGAAGATAAATCACTCCTTTTTGAGATGAAACATATCAGGGAAAATCAATTGCTGATAGACCGATCCAATTTCCACAACAGTGGCTGGTTCCGATATGAGCTAAGAGAAGGAGAAAGAGTCAGAGAGAAAAACCGGTTCTATATCAAGCCTGATGGGAAATAAGCGTGCAATTGAAAACAGTTTCAAAATGCACTTTTAATCTGGTTTTGACCTCATCCGCAGGAACTTTATATCCTAACTCCCGTTGCATGGAAGTAACCTGTTTCCCCTGAATTCCGCATGGTATAATGAGGTTAAAATAATCAAGGTCGGTATTGACATTTAAGGCGAATCCATGCATGGTCACCCACCTGCTGCATCGGACTCCCATTGCACAGATCTTTCTCGCCCTCAACTTACTCTCAGGATTAAGCCAAACCCCGGTTTCTCCCTGACTCCGTTCACCTTTCAAACCATAATCAGCCAACGTCAGGATTATGACATCTTCTAAAGAACGCAAGTACTTACCAATATCTGTGAAAAAACGTTCAAGATCAAGAATCGGATAACCGACTACCTGTTCCGGACCATGAAAAGTAATGTCCCCGCCCCTGTTTGTGGGGTAAAAAGCGATATTGCGCCGGGCCAGTTCATCCTGGCTCACCAAAATATGCTCAGCTTTTCCGCTTTTGCCAAGCGTGAAAACAGGAGGGTGTTCGCAAAAAAGCAGATGATGCCGAGTCTCTCCAGCCTGCTCCCCTTTTGCCAATGCTGATTTAATGTTGGTATTATGCTGAAGCAAAGTCTCCTGAAATTGCCAGGCTTCCCCATATTCCATGCTACCCAAATCCTGGAAAAATACGCTTTCATTCATGACGTGACATTTCGGATACAAAGACATTAACTTTGCAAAAATACTACTATGGCCGTTGAGATTGGTGAAAACATGCATGAAGATAATATTGGCGAACAGGTATCTGATGAATTATATGAAAGACTTACCCTGATTGTAGATAAAGGACAGGAGCCGCTTCGCATAGATAAATTTATCCTGAACAGGGTTGTGAATACTTCCAGGAACAAAATTCAGACTGCCATAAGTAATGGGATGGTGCTGGTGAATAACCTGCAAATCAAATCAAACTACAAAGTCAAACCGGCAGACAGCATCATTTTTTATTCTGACAATGATCCTGAAACCTATGAAATCATTCCCGAAGAACTTCCATTAAACATTGTTTTTGAAGATGACCATGTGCTGGTTATCAACAAACCTGCCGGTATGGTTGTACACCCCGGAGCAGGGAACTTCAGTGGTACGCTAATCAATGGTGTAGCCTGGTATCTGCGCCAGCAGCAACCTGATATCGATGAAAGTAAATTGCCCAGGTTTGGCATGGTTCACAGGATTGACAAGAATACGAGCGGACTAATCGTACTGGCAAAATCTGAACTCGCAGCCGTTAAACTGGCCCGTCAATTTTTTGAACATACTGTGCAGCGAAAATATACCGCACTGGTTTGGGGGAATTTTGAAGAAACCGAAGGAACTATTACAGGGCATATTGGTAGGCACCACCGTTTCCGAAAACTTATGGATGTTTTCCCTGATGGCGATTACGGCAAAGAGGCAATTACACACTATTCTGTATTAGAAGACCTGAAATATGTAAGCCTTATTGAATGCCGGCTTGAAACTGGTCGTACCCATCAGATCAGGGTTCACATGCAACACAGGGGGCATCCACTTTTTAATGATGAAGTTTATGGCGGTGACAGGGTTGTAAAAGGAACAATTTTTACGAAATACAAACAATTTGTAGACAATTGCTTTGACCTGTGTAAAAGGCAGGCTTTACATGCGCAAACCCTGGGCTTTATTCACCCTGCAACAGAAAAGGAAATGCTTTTTGAAAGTGAACTGGCAGCAGATATGAAGGCGGTTATTGAAAAATGGAGGGGTTACGCTAACCATTATTCAAGCGACAGGTCATAAATGGTTGCTGTAAACAACCCTTTTTCTTTGCCCTTTACAAGCACTCCCCAGTTACCATCGTAGCGAATCACTTTGGGGTA
>CANHUF010000080.1 GCA_947463715.1 Sphingobacteriales bacterium | reverse complement strand
GTGCATGAATATTTTTTTTGCCGATATCCTGTATGAAATCTACAGCCGGTTTCAGTGCAATGAAGTCTGCAATGTTTGGCGTACCTGCCTCGAATTTGAAAGGCAATTCGTTGTAAGTGGTTTTTTCAAAAGTAACTTCCTTGATCATCTCTCCTCCGCCCTGATAGGGTGGAAGCATTTCGAGTAATGCCTTTTTCCCATAAAGTATCCCGGTGCCTGTAGGACCATAAATTTTATGTCCCGAGAAAACAAGAAAGTCACAGTCCAACTGCTGCACATCCAGTTCAAGATGCACACTTGACTGTGCGGCATCAACCAGCACAAGTGCGTCGTATTTGTGCGCAAGTGTAATGATATCTTCTACAGGATTAATAACACCAAGTGCATTGGATGCATGAACGATTGAAACAAACTTGGTTTTTTCATTCAGCATATTTTGGAATGCTTCCATGTCGAGGACACCATTGTCATCAATTGGAATGACCCTTAATTGGGCACCCCTTGCTTCAGCTACCATCTGCCAGGGTACAATGTTGGCATGATGTTCAAGGCTGGAGATGATGATTTCATCGCCTTTTTGAAGATGCGTATTGCCCCATGCAGAGGCAACAAGGTTGATGCTTTCTGTAGTGCCTTTTGTGAAAATTATTTCTTCAGGAACTGCTGCTCCAATGAATTGCTGAATACTGTGTCTTGTCGCTTCAAATGCTGCTGTAGCCTCATCTGCAAGCGTGTGCAAGCCCCTGTGGATGTTGGCATTGTAATGACTGTAATAATGCGTGAGGGCCTCAATAACCTGGAGTGGTTTCTGAGCGGTTGCCGCATTGTCAAAATAAATCAGATCTCTGCCTTTTACCTTTCTGTTCAGGATCGGAAAAAGAGCCCTTATATCCTCAACGTTATATCCGGATTGTGATTCTGCCATCAAATGGTAAATAATAATCTTTTGGAAATAAGCTGGTCTGCAAATGCCCTTACATGTTCATCTTTAATCTGGTCGAGGATATCCATGGCAAAGGCATGCAGTAAGAGTGCCTGAGCATTTTCTATGCTGATTCCTCTTGCTCTTAGGTAGAACAAAGCATCTTCATCCAGTTTGCCAATGGTGCATCCGTGTGAACATTTGACATCGTCGGCGAAAATTTCCAACTGCGGTTTGGTATTGGCAGCGGAGTTGCTTCCGATGAGAATATTTTTGTTAGACTGGTAAGCGTTGGTTTTTTGTGCGTCTTTACGTACAAATATTTTACCATTGAATACGCCGGTAGAATGACCATCCATGATGCCTTTGTACAGTTCGTTACTGTAACAATGCGGCATCGCATTGTCAACAATGGTATGGTTGTCTGCAAGCGTTTCACCCTCAAGCAGGTATAAGCCGTACATATGGCTTTCACCATGTTCTGCTTCCATCACCATGTTGAGGTTATTCCGAACTACTTTACCGCTTAAGGTAATGGTTACAGCATGGGTGAGTGATTTGGCAAGCTGACGGATATGTGTTGTTCCTGTATGGCTGGAAGCGTTTCCTTCATCCTGAATCTTGATGTAATAGAGTACAGCATCCTGAGATGTACAAATTTCTAATACTTCATTGGTTAGTGTATCTCCCGAACCCAAGTTGATATAGTGTTCAACAACGGTAGCCTGTGCACCTGCTTCAATGTTGACAAGAACCCTTGGTTGGGAAAAACGGAGTCCGTTTGATGAATCTGAAAAATGATATATGGCTACAGGCGCTGTTAATGATTTACCTTTTTTAACACGCATGTAAACACCTCCTGCAGCGAATGCACCATTGAGTGCATTGATGCCGTCTGTGTGGTAACGCGCGCTGTGGCCAAGATTTTGCTTGACAAATGGTGCGTCTTCATCTTTAGATGCTGTATCTAATGATTTTATGATAAGGCTGGACTCATCATCCTGAATATGGCTCAATTCAGGTACAAAGTATCCATTTACAAAAATGATGCTGTTCGAACTTTCCAATCCGGGCAGCATATAGCTGCTGATGGTTTCTTTTGTAGGTAATTGATGTTGGCCTGCAATGAGCTTATCTGTAAACAAATTCCTGATACGGGTATATCTCCACTCTTCATGTTTCAGTGCTGGCAGTCCCCAGTTTGAAAAATTAGTCCAGCTTTCCTGCTGGAATGCAGACAATCCTGAATGCGCAGATGATGATGCCGTAAATGTATCCTGTAAAATTGTTTTAACGTCCATGTTACACAGTTTCCTTTTCTACTTCTGCCTTGATGAAATCATATCCCTTTTCTTCCAGTTCGAGCGCCAGTTCTTTGGTTCCGGAGCGGACAATCCTGCCGTTATAAAGTACATGAACAAAATCAGGTACAATATAGTCTAGCAAGCGCTGGTAGTGTGTTACAACCAGGAAGGCATTGTTGGCTGACCGTAATTCGTTTACACCGTTGGCAACAATCCTGAGTGCATCAATGTCAAGTCCTGAGTCTGTTTCATCCAGTATGGCCAGTTTGGGTTCAAGCATGGCCATCTGAAATATTTCATTTCTTTTCTTTTCACCACCTGAAAAGCCTTCATTGAGCGACCTGGAGAGAAGCGACTGGTCTATCTGAACCAGTTTCATTTTTTCCTTCATCGTCCTAAGGAACTGGGCAGCGTCAAGTGGGTCGAGGCCCTGATATTTTCTTTTTTCGTTCACTGCAGTTTTGATGAAATTGGTGGTACTCACACCAGGGATTTCAACCGGATACTGAAAGGCCAGGAATAATCCTTCCTTTGCACGGTCTTCAGGTGAAAGTTCGAGGAGGTCTTTGCCCAGGAAATCTACCGAGCCGCCAGTGACTTCATAAGCTTCCCTTCCTGCAAGCACCGATGCAAGCGTACTTTTACCGGAACCGTTTGGTCCCATTATGGCATGTACCTCTCCTGGTTTTATTTCCAGATTGATACCTTTCAATATTTCCTTTTCTTCAATTCTTGCCTGCAGATTTTCGATCTTTAACATATTGCTATTTTGTCGTTTTTCAGTTTGATTATCCTACACTGCCTTCGAGGCTTATTGCCAGCAGTTTTTGTGCTTCTACCGCAAATTCCATTGGTAGTTGGTTCATGACCTCTTTGGCAAAGCCGTTGATGATCAGTGCTACAGCGGTTTCTGTATCTATTCCACGCTGGTTGCAGTAAAATATTTGATCTTCTCCAATTTTAGAGGTGGTGGCTTCATGTTCCACCATGGCAGTATTGTTTTTAACCTCTATGTAAGGGAAAGTATGCGCGCCGCACTTATCGCCCAGCAAAAGTGAATCGCACTGAGAGAAATTGCGTGCATCGCTGGCATTTTTAGCTACGCTAACCAATCCCCGGTAAGAGTTCTGACTCTTCCCGGCAGAAATTCCTTTTGATACGATTCGGCTTCTGGTGTTTTTACCGAGGTGCACCATCTTGGTGCCCGTGTCAGCCTGCTGATAATTATTCGTCACGGCAACAGAGTAAAATTCACCGATGCTGTAATCGCCTTTGAGGATTACACTGGGGTATTTCCAGGTGATGCTTGATCCCGTTTCAACCTGCGTCCAGGAAATTTTTGAGTGATTGCCGGCACAGATGCCTCTTTTGGTAACAAAATTGTAAATACCTCCTTTACCTTCTTTGTCGCCAGGATACCAGTTCTGTACAGTAGAATATTTTACTTCAGCTTTTTCCATCGCCACAATTTCCACAACAGCAGCGTGCAGCTGATTTTCATCCCGCATGGGAGCTGTACAGCCCTCGAGGTAGCTAACGTAACTGCCTTCTTCCGCAACAATCAGGGTTCTTTCAAACTGGCCTGTATTGGCTGCATTGATCCTGAAATAAGTTGACAGTTCCATCGGGCACCTTACGCCTTTGGGAATATAACAGAAAGATCCGTCACTGAATACAGCGGCGTTAAGCGCGGTAAAGTAATTGTCCGTTGCAGGAACAACAGAGCCAAGGTGTTTTTTAATCAGGTCGGGGTGTTCCTGAATGGCATCACTCATGGAACAAAAGATGACGCCAACTTTGGAGAGCTCCTCTCTGAAAGTGGTGGCAACGGATACGCTATCGATAACAGCATCAACAGCAATACCTGAAATACGCTTTTGCTCATCCAGTGAAATACCCAGTTTTTCAAATGTTTTTCTGAGTTCCGGATCAATTTCGTCCAGGCTGTTGGGCGCAACTTTCTGCTTGGGTGCTGAATAGTAAATGATGTCCTGGTAGTTGATGGCGGGAAAAGTCAAGTTTGCCCATTCCGGAGTTTCCATGGTTTGCCAGTGCCTGAAAGCCTTGAGCCTATATTCCAGCATCCATGATGGCTCGTTCTTTTTTGCAGAAATAAATTTAACGGTGTCCTCAGTAAGACCCATTGGTGCCTCATCAGCCTCAATATCCGTTACGAAGCCATATTTATAATCCGAGTTCGTAATCTGTTCGAGAATGTCTTCTTGTTCCTCCTGCATAATCTGCTCAAGTTTTGAATCCGCAAAATTCAACATTTTGCAGCTTTGTAAAAAGTGATAATACCCCAATATGCCTTTAAGTCTCCCTTTTTTCCCAAATTCGTAACAAGTCCTGACTGTTTTGGTTCATTTCAACATATTGTTGACATTCCCAGTCGTCACAGATTTTAATTATTTTTATCAAAATTTGTGTACGATGGTCTCAAAAGCGTGGTTGTCAGGACTTTTTGAAGCTGAATATGGCAGTCTCCCCCTTGTTTTTCAATCGCCCGGAAGGATAAACCTCATCGGCGAACATACAGATTACAACGGAGGTTGGGTGATGCCTGCCGGGATCGACAAAGCCTGTTCCCTGGCAATTCTACCCCTGAAAGAGGGGCCCACAACGGTATGGGCTTTTGACCTTCAGGATAAAATCTCGGTTAAATCCTTTCCAGAAGCTGCAACCGGCAGCCATTGGAGTAATTATATTTTTGGTGTCTGCCTCGCTTTTTCCAGGCGTGGTGTAAAGCTACCACATTTTCAGGCAATCGTTTCTTCAGATATTCCGGTGGGTGCCGGATTGTCTTCATCAGCAGCTTTAGAGTCAGTTTTTGCCTTTGCTTTCAATGAGATTTCGGGAGCGGGATTTGACAGCATGGAGTTGACGCGGATTGCACGTGAGGCTGAAAATGAATTTGTGGGATTACAATGTGGCATCATGGATATGTTCGCCAGCATCCATGCCCGGCAGGATCATGCTATCAGGCTTGATTGCCGCTCACTTGCATTCGAATATGTGCCGCTAGCCATGGGAGGTAATAAGATTTTACTTTTTGATACCTGCCTCAAACATGACCTGGCCAGTTCTGAATACAACCTGCGCAGGCAGGAGTGTGAGCAAGTTGTACATCATTTTCAGCGTTTAGGTATTGAAGCACAAACACTCAGGGATATTACTTTGACACAACTGCTGGAAGCAGCGCCGGATCTTGATCCGGTAAGTTTCAACAGGGCAAGGTTTGTGCTTGAGGAAAATGAACGGGTTGAGGTCTTTGCAGCGGCCATGCAAACAGGTAACTGGGCTTTGGCAGGAGAGCAGCTGTATGCATCTCATGCGGGATTAAAAAATGATTATGCCGTGAGTTGTCGGGAGTTGGATTTTCTGGTTGATGCAGTCAGAACTCAGCGTGGTGTATGGGGTGGCAGAATGATGGGGGGCGGATTTGGTGGCTGCACCATCAACATTGTAGCTGCTTCTGCCGTGGATGAGCTGGTACAAAAAGTTGCTTCTGCGTATCTAAATGTTTTCGGTGTTGAACCAAAACATTATATTGCAAGTACAGGCGATGGTGCCTGTATGCTCTAACTGCCTCGTATGAAAAAAATGTTATCTGCTGCCATCCTGCTGATGGCAATTTCTTCATGTATAATTACTCCTGATAAAATGGAACATCAACCACTTGATGCAGCAAGAGCAGCAGCTTTTGCTTCGGGTGACAGCATTAGACTTTTCACGCTGAGCAATAACAACGGGATGACAGTTGAATTTTCAAACTATGGCGCAACCATAGTGGCTGTGCATGTGCCTGATCAGGCGGGTAAAGTTGAAAATGTTACCCTTGGTTATGATGACCATGCCGGACTATCGTCAGGGAAATCCTATTTTGGTTGTGTGGTTGGCCGGTATGCAAACAGAATTGCTGGTGCAACATTTGCGATTGGAGATAAGAAATACCAGGTTCCGCAGAATGATGGTCCGAATTCACTTCATGGCGGTATCAACAGCATCGACAAGCAGGTTTGGAAGACTAGAGTCATGAATGATGCCATCAGGTTTACACGCGTTATGGCTGATGGTGAAAATGGGTATCCCGGAAATATGCAAGTAACCGTAACTTATTCCCTTCGTGATGACAATTCTCTTGTCATCGACTATGCGGCTACTACAGACCAGGAGACCGTTTTGAACCTGACAAACCACGCCTATTTTAACCTTTCAGGAAATCCGGAGAAACAGATTTTGGATCACGAAATCATGATCAGGGCTTCCTCCTTTACACCCGTAGACAGCACACTTATCCCTACCGGAGAGCTCAGGCCTGTTAAGGGAACACCCTTTGATTTCACAGCTCCCGCTGCAATAGGTAAAAATATATCGCTGGATGATGAACAGCTGGTTTTGGGTAAAGGGTTTGATCATAATTATGTGCTGGATAAAACAGTATCAAATGAGCCTGCAGTTGTAGTAACAGAGCCTGTTTCCGGTCGCCGGATGGAGGTTTTTACAACTGAGCCGGGTGTTCAGTTTTATACCGGAAATTTCCTGAATGGAACAGAAAAAGGAAGAGGCACTGCTTACCAGCACAGAACCGGATTTTGTCTGGAAACACAGCACTTTCCTGATTCGCCCAATCAGCAGACTTTCCCTTCAACTTTGCTCAAGCCGGGAGAGACCTACAAGAGTCAGACCGTTTATCGTTTTTCAACTGTGAAATAATCTTTTTCAGTTTGAAAAGCTGTATCGATTAATAAAAATCATCAAGAATCGGAAATTATGAAATATTTGCTCGGTATTGATATCGGATCATCATCTGTTAAATGTGCGCTTATCCATGTTGATACAGGGACCTGTGTAGCCTCGGCCTATTCTCCATCCAGTGAGATGCGCATCAGTTCACCTCAGGCTGGATTTGCAGAACAGGATCCGGAAATGTGGTGGACAGAGTTGCGCAATGCCATGTCTATGCTGGCAGATGAGTATGACTACAAAGCAGGTGAGATTGCGGCGATCGGTATTTCGTATCAGATGCACGGATTGGTTGCGGTAGACAGAGATGGCGCTCCAGTGAGGTCTTCAATTATTTGGTGTGATAGCAGAGCGGTGGAAACAGGTTCTGCAGCTTTTAGTGCCTTGGGTGAGGAATTCTGCCTTCAGCACTACCTGAATTCTCCCGGAAATCTCACTGCCTCCAAATTAAAATGGGTCAAAGAAAATGAACCTGAAGTTTATGCGAGGATTCACAAAGTCATGTTACCCGGAGACTACATTGCATTTAGGTTGACTGGTGAAATGCGAACAACCATATCCGGACTCTCAGAGGGTGTTATGTGGGACGCATCAGCAGAAGATGTGGCACATGACCTGCTGCAATATTATGGCATTGATGAGCGGCTGCTCTGCAGCCGCGTGCCTCAGTTTGGGGAACAGGGATATGTTACTGCACAAGCAGCAGCAGCGCTTGGATTGGCAGAGGATACCCCTGTTTGTTACCGTGCGGGTGATCAGCCCAATAATGCCTTTTCCCTTAACGTACTCAATCCCGGTGAAATAGCCGCTACAGCCGGTACATCAGGAGTTGTGTATGGTGTCATTGACAAACCTGCTTATGATCCTCCTTCCCGGGTAAATACTTTTGTGCATGTGAATCACCTCCCTGAAGCAAAACGCTATGGTGTTTTGTTGTGTATAAACGGAACAGGTATTCTGAACAGCTGGTTGCAGAAAAATGTCTTCAGTGGTATGAGTTATCCTGAAATGAATGCACTCGCATCTAAGGTTCCGGTTGGGGCAGAAGGTCTTCAATGTTACCCCTTTGGTAACGGGGCTGAACGTGTGCTGGAGAACAGAGATCCAGGCTCAATGATTCGCAACCTGCATTTCAACAGACACAGCAATGCACACCTTGCCAGGGCAGCACAGGAAGGGATAGTGTTTGCGTTGTATTACGGCATTGAAATAATGGTGAAAATGGGACTGAAAATCAATACTGTCAGGGCTGGTAAAGCCAATATGTTTTTAAGTCCACTCTTCGCAGAGGCATTTGCCAACACTACAGGTGCAACAATCGAGCTGTTCAATACAGATGGGGCGCAGGGTGCAGCAAGGGCTGCCGGTGTTGGGGCCAAAATTTATAAAGATGCTGGGGAAGCCTTTACCGGACTCAGGGTACTTGAAACAGTTCGACCAAATCAAGCATTGCAGGAACAGTATAAGGATGCTTATAGCCGATGGTGTTCAAACCTGTAATGCATAACTTTTAAGTCTTAAAAAATAAACTTCAACCATAAAACAATACAAGATGTCGATTACATTAGGCAGTAAGGAGTTCTTTCCGGGCATTGGAAAGATCAGTTATGAAGGAAGACAATCTGATAACCCATTGGCATACAAGTGGTACAATGAGAATCAGGTTGTTGCCGGAAAAACCATGAAGGACCATTTCAAGTTTGCAGTGGCCTATTGGCACAGTTTCTGCAATACCGGTGCAGACCCTTTCGGTCCGGGTACCAAGCAGTATGCCTGGGATCAGGCGGCCGATGCTGTTGGCCGAGCAAAAGATAAAATGGATGCCGCCTTTGAGTTCATCACCAAATTAGGCGTTCCGTATTATTGTTTCCACGATATTGATTTGGTAGATGAAGGTTCTAACCTTGCTGAATACGAAAGTAATCTGTCTGCCATTGTGGATTATGCTGCCCAAAAGCAACAGGCCAGCGGTGTAAAGCTCCTTTGGGGCACTGCCAATGTCTTTTCCAATCCACGCTACATGAATGGCGCCAGCACAAATCCTGATTTCAATGTGGTAGCACATGCTGCCACGCAGGTCAAGAATGCGCTCGATGCCACAATAAGGCTCGGCGGAGAAAATTATGTTTTCTGGGGAGGCCGCGAAGGTTACATGACCCTGCTCAATACAGATATGAAAAGGGAGCAGGAGCATCTTGCCCGGTTCCTGCATGCCGCAAAGGACTATGCCCGGAAAAACGGATTTAAGGGAACGTTTTTTATCGAGCCCAAGCCCTGCGAGCCAACCAAACACCAGTATGATTATGATTCAGCCACGGTTATTGGTTTTCTACGTCAGCATGGATTGGACAATGACTTTAAACTCAATGTTGAAGTAAACCATGCCACATTGGCCGGACATACCTTTCAGCATGAGATCCAGGTTGCAGCAGATGCGGGCATGCTTGGAAGTATAGATGCTAACAGGGGAGACGCGCAGAATGGATGGGATACAGACCAGTTTCCCATGAACCTCAATGAGCTGGTTGAATCCAT